>JAILAS010000032.1 GCA_024681495.1 Eubacterium sp.
TATGTAAAGTTTATCGACGGGGACAGGTCTGCCGAAATCACATTCCCGGCCGGCCGGGTGATTTCCAACGACGGCTTCGAGGAAAAGGAGATCGTCGCCCTTCGCTATTACGTGACCCAGAATAAGGCTCAGATCCTCAAAGAGTCCGAAAAGGTGAACGTGATGAAGGCTTTCATGGACTCATAAAACAAAACATCAGGGAGGATAGTACATGGATTACGATGTGATAATAATCGGAGCGGGGCCGGGAGGCATCTTCTCCGCATATGAAATGGTGAAGCTTAAGCCCGGGCTTAAGATAGCCGTATTCGAGGCGGGATATGAGCTCGCCAGGAGGCATTGTCCCATAGACGGGGTTAAGGTAAAGTCCTGCGTGGGATGTAAGGTTTGCTCCATAATGAACGGCTTCGGAGGGGCCGGCGCCTTCTCCGACGGAAAGTATAACATCACCAACGACTACGGCGGCACGCTCTACGAGTACATTGGCCGCGATGAGGCCTTAGACCTCATGAACTACGTCGACGAGATTAACACATCGCACGGCGGTGCCGACACCCACATGTTCTCCACCAAGGGGACTCCGCTTAAGAAAATCTGCATGCAGAACAAGCTCACTCTCCTGGAGGCCTCCGTCCGCCACCTCGGCACAGACATTAACTATGTAGTGCTCGAGCAGATCTACGACGAGTTAAAGGATAAGGTGGACTTCTTCTTCGAAACGAAGGTCGCCAACATCGAGAAGCTCTCCGACGGTTATAAGGTAAACTACTCCAGGGACGGCAGGGACATGAGCGCCGACTGCGAGTACTGCATCATCTCCGTGGGACGAAGCGGCAGCGCATGGATGCAGACGGTCTGTTCCGACCTCTCCATTCCTACCCGCTCGAACCGCGTGGACATCGGAGTCAGGGTCGAGCTTCCCGCGCAGATTTTCTCCGATATCACGGATGACCTCTACGAGGGAAAGATCGTGTACCGCACCGCCAAGTTCGAGGACCTGGTGCGCACGTTCTGCATGAACCCGCACGGCATCGTGGTTAACGAGAACACGAACGGCATCATCACGGTCAACGGCCACAGCTTCGAGGGAGACGATAAGAAGACGGATAACACGAACTTCGCCCTCCTGGTGTCCAAGCATTTCTCCGAGCCCTTCAAGGACTCCAACGGCTACGGCGAGAGCATCGCGCGCCTCTCGAACATGCTCGGCGGCGGAGTAATCCTCCAGCGCTTCGGCGATCTCGAGAGAGGAAGGCGCTCCACGCAGAAGAGGATTGACGAAGGCACGGTGCGCCCCACATTGGCGGCCACGCCGGGCGATCTGAGTCTGGTGCTGCCCAAGCGAATCCTGGACGCGCTCATCGAGATGATCTATGCGCTCGACAAGATTGCTCCCGGCACCGCGAACGACGACACGCTGCTCTACGGCGTGGAGGTGAAGTTCTACAATATGGAGGTTTCTCTGAACGAGCGTCTCGAGACCTGCCACAAGAACCTGTTCGTCATCGGCGATGGCTCCGGAGTCACCCACTCGCTCTCGCACGCGTCCGCCAGCGGTGTGTTCGTGGCCAGGGAAATCTGCAGCGAAAAGGCATAATTTCACATAGGTTTACATAAATAAAACACCCCCGCTCTCCATGAACGAGGGTGTTTCTCTATGCGTATTTAGTTGTCGAAATCGAATACGGAGGTGTCGATCTCGTCGAAGATAGACGTGTCACCGCCGTTCTCCTCGTAGGTATCAACCGCCATGCCGAAGAGCTTCTTGAACCAGTTGATGATGCCGCTGAAGAAGGACTGGAAGCCCTCGCTCTGAACGACCTCACTGGCCGAATCGATGATCTCGCTGGCCTGCTGCGAGAAAGAATCAACGTCGTAGTCCATGTCCTGAATGGAATCCATGATGGACGAAACCTTCTCTATATCATCCTCGGAGAGCGTGATGTTGTATTCCTCGGCCTTCTCCTCGATGATCTCCTGAATCTCATCCTCGGAGAGTTCATCGGACTCGGACGCGATATCCTGCTTCACGGCCGTGAGCATCTCGGCCGCCTCCTCGCCGTACTCCTCCTCGAGATCGCTGGTGACGATGAGCTCCTCCGTGGCGAGCTCCTCCTTGTCCTCGTCGAGAGCGTCGCCGGTCATATCGTACGCCTCGAATATTCCCGTGAGGGCTCCGGTACCGGAAACCTCGAAGGGCGCGGTGACGATAACGTCGCAGCCCTCGACGCCGGCGGTCTGCAGCGCGTTGTAGATGGCCGAGCTGGTCACGTACGTGAGGTTAGCCGTCTTAACGTTTATGGTGTCTGAGTCATTGGGCTCGATGTAGGCGCAGCTGTAGGTGCGCGAGCCGATGACACTGTTAGCCACGATGCCGTCGAGAAGGTCGTGCTCCATGTCGTTGGTTATGGTGAGCACCTCCATGTCGTCCAGATCGTCCTCGTCGAGTCCGAAGAACTCGAGCACGGTCTCCTTCTCGTCGTCGGAGAGATCCGCTCCGAGGGTGATAATCCTGGACGAGTCTGCCCAGACGGGTACTGACGGAACTATGCTGAACGCCATGCAGCCGCACATTGCGGCAGCCACAATCTTCGTAATAATCTTTTTCATCTCTAAACCTCCTGCTTATGGGTCCCCGGGCCATGACCGGGGGCGGTTATCAATAAGCATTATTATATCATCTGTCTGTGACTAATCAACATAAAAATCCCCTCCCTGCCGGTCGCCCGGCAAAGAGGGTACATATCGCCATACAGACATGAACGAACCGTTACGACACGGTGGCCGAGAGCCCGCAGGCCTTCACGGCCTTCTTCATGAGCTTGCGCGCCTTCTTCTTGGCCGTGAGCACGGTCTTAAGTTTGATGTCGCCGCGCAGGCAGTTCTTGTTGACCTTGGTCAGTTTCTTCGACAGGACGATCACCTTCTTTAGCTTCTTGCAGTTCGCAAAGGCCTTTGAGGCTATCTTTTTTACATTGCTGCCCACCACGATGGTCTTCACCTTGGACTTACCCTTCACGGCCTTCGCGCCGACCGCGGTGACATAGTACTTGGTACCGTTCAGAGTGGTGGAGGGAGCGATCGTAATCTTCTTTTTATTCTCGCACTTAATCAGCTTAACCGTGGGATGGGACAGCTTCGTACTCGTCACCTGGTAGGTGTACCCCGACGACGAGGAGAATTTGGTTCCCTTATTCGCGATCCACCTGGCATACAATGTGATTACCCCCGACGACGTCGCCGGAATGGAGGTCACCCTGTTCTTAAACTTCGCGTCCGTGTACCAGCCGACGAAGGTGTGGTTCTTCAAATTCGGGTCCGCGAGCGTCACCCCGGTGCCCTCGACATAGGTGTCGGGGTTGGCCCCATTGTTCTCTCCCTCGTTTAGCTCGTAGATAATCTCATATTCCACGTGTATGCCGTCGGTGTCGTAATCGGTCCCGACCTCGCTGTCGAGCATATCGTCGCCCGTGGAAATCGCGCGGATGGACGACATGTCGTCAATGGAGTCGAGAGAGACAGTGTCTCCGAACGATGACTTCGTGTCGCAGACCGAGGGGTCCGTGGCATCGTCGGTGGTGAAGTAGATGTCGGAACCCGTAGTCGCGAGCACAACGGTACAGCCCTCTTCCTCGACCAGGACCGACTCCACGTAGGGCTCGGGAGCGCGGTCGGTGATCTCCTCGAACTCGCCGGGCTCGTCCGCCTCGGACTCGGTGTCAATGCCGCACTCAGGCACGAGATTGTAATCATCCCAGATATCCTCGGGCGAATGACTGTCCAGGGACTCGAAGTACTCGCTGTCACGCCCGTAGTAGGTGTAGATTATGCCCGATCCGGACGTCGATCCGGACGTCGCAGAGACGCTTCCCGTTCCGGATGTCGATGTGACGCTGCTGCCGGCATCGTCCCAGGTCACGTCCACGTAGTACCACTCGTCGTAGACGCGGACGGCGTTCCACTCGTGATTGTCGCTCGTTATGCAGGTAGCGTCCGTCCCGGCCGCATTGCACAGGAACATGAACTCGCGGGAGTATCCGGCGCAGACCGAGCTGCCGCGGCACAGGGCGCTGTACAGGCTCTGCGTGTAGTTGCTCTGCTCGTAGTCGTATGTGACGGCCGAGCTGTCGTAGGTGACATTGCTCGCCACGTAGTCATGGATGAACTTCACCCTGGCGTCCACGCTCGTAAGAGACGAGGCCCATTCCACCACAGCCTCAGCCGTGGACTTTATCTGAGCCGTAGCCTCCGCCCTGGCGTCTCCGTCGGCCCAGCTGTTATAAACGACGAAGCTGATGCTGCCACCCTCGTCGCCGTTGTCCTTACCGATGAACGCCGGGTAGAGGAAGTAGTACTGGGGATTGGTGTAGTAGAAAAGCAGCGCCACTTCCTCCATCGTCTCATACGAGGATACGGAGGAAATAACGTCGGTGTAGTAATACTTGGGAGCGGTCACATTGAAGGCCGAGACGCTGCCGTAGGTATTGGTCACGTCCGCCGTGCCGGTCAGAAGCTTATAGCACAGCTTGTCGTAGGCGTCCCAGAGCGCCTTGCCCTCGTCATCGAGCCTGTTGTAAACATAGTAATTGGAATAGGAATACCAGTCGTCGGAATCGGACGCCTTTATATAGGAAGAATCGCTCTCCTCCCCCGCGTCGATGACCGTCTTATCCGCGAACTCCGCGGACGAGACCATAATGCTCCCGGGCTTCACCAGTCCGGAGCCGGCCTCCGAAGAGGGCGACGCGTCCGCCATGGACAGAGCCTCGGTCTGTGGCACCATGGTTAGCACCATGGCCAAAACCAGCAACAACGATGTAAATGTCTTCTTCATAATTCGCTCTCCCTGAATTATTTAACCTTCGCGCTAAGCCCCGCCTTCTTTACGGCCTTCCTGAAGAGCCTCCGGGCCCGGGCAGTCACGCACTTTATCTTAGCCAGCTTTATGTCCTTCAGAAGGCAATTCTTCTTTACGGAAGATATCACCCCGGATTTAACTCTTATATTCTTCAGTTTAACACACTTTGCGAAGGCCTTCGACCCTATCTTTCGCACGCCCGTTCCTATCACGATCTTCCTGAGCTTTTTACATCCGTAGAACGCCCGGGCGCCGATGGTCTTAACGTTCTTTCCGATTACGACCTTCTTCAGCGCGCTGTTCCCCTTCGCCGCCTTCGCGGCAATGGCCGTCACTTTGAAGGTCACGCCCTGATACTCCACCGTGGCGGGCACTTTGAGCGTGGCCACATTGGCGGCCTCCACGAGGGAGACCGTGTTCACGCTGCCGCTCACGTCGGTGGAGGCCGTAACCCGGTATTTGTGGCCGTCCACGGTGAAAGTGGTGCCCGTGAAGATTCCGACCTTGCACACGGATACGACGCTGCTGTCCCACTGCGTGTTCGAGGCGGACATCGCCTTCACGCTGCTGTAGTCCGAGACGACGAAGGTGCCGTCGTAGATGCAGCTCCTGGTCTCGGCCACGGAGGGCTCGGTGCCGTCCGTAGTGTAATATATATCGGCATATGTGTCGCTGCTGCTGAGCCATACCGTGTACCTGCTCCCGGACGCGGCGTAGTAAATCACCGGCGCGGACGCGGTCGAGGTCGGCGTGGCGAACGTCCCCGCCGTGGTTTCGGTCGATCCCGTGTCGAGTGTCCTGGCGGGGTCGATGCCGAAGTAGTCCCAGTAGTTCGCCATTTTGTGGTACCCGGTTCCGTCCAGCTGCGCAATGCGGCTCTCGCTCAGACCGTAGTACAGGTAGACGATATCACCCGTCCCGCTGATTCCGGTGTAGCCGGCGCCGTAGGTGTCGCTGTCGCAATACGTATCGTCCCAGCACACGTCCACCTCGTACCAGGAGTCGTTGACGCGGACCATGTTCCAGGCGTGGGAGTTCGAGGTGGCCGAAATCGCAGTCACCCCCGAGGCGTTCAGCAGAATCTGATAGGCCAGCGAGTATCCCGCGCAGACCGAAGAATCGGTGCAGAACACGCTGTACGCGCTCTGGGTGTATGCGGTTTCGTCGTACTCATCCGTGAGATCGGAATTGTCGTACCCTATCTTATTGGCGATGTAGTCGTGGAAGTAGAGAACCTTATCGCCGTCCTCGGTCAGGTCCTCCGCACCCGTGAGCGCCGTCTGTATGGCCTCCTCGAAGTCGGCGGTGCACTTCGCCCTGTCGTCGCCGTCGGCGAAGGACTCGTAGACGCCTATGGACATCTTCTCATAGGTATTGTCCTCGTAGTAGAAGTTGCTTTTAAGGAAGTAGTACTGAGGATGACAGTACTTAAAAATCATCAGGAAATAGAGCCTGTAGTATACGGCGTAGGTACCGGTCAGCCCGGACATATCCACCCAGCCGTTCAGCATATAATCCGTCTCGCCGCCGTCCATGCGGGAGTTCGCGTCCTCCGTGCCCGTGAGAAACTCGTAGCAGAGGGCGTCCAGGTCGTCCCAAATCTCCTTGAGGTCGGAGTCGAGGAGATTATAGACGTAGTCGTTCTCGCAGCTGTACCAGTCCATCGAGGAGGACGACTTCAGCGCGGTATCGTAATCGCTCTGCGATGCGTCTGCGCGGTCGGACTCCTCGAAGAATCCCTCCTCCACGGCCACAGCCTCCGGCTCCATGAGGCCGCAGTAGTCGCCGCCGTCGAACGTGGCATCGGCCGACTCCGAAGAGGCTCCGGTCCCGCCCACCGCCGCGAAGGCCTCGGGCCGGGCAGTGAGAATCACGGCAAACGTCATTAGCAAAGCAATAAATTTCTTCATCTTTAGTAAAACTCCAATTCTCCGGTTGTACTACCCCACCTTGTGAATGAGGTAGCCCTCTCTCACCCCTCCAACGGAGGTGATGATTTCGGAGACGTCGAAAATGCGCACTACCTCCGAGAAGACCAGCACTCCGGGGAGGAAGGTGTGAAGCCTGTCGGGGACGAACTTCACCAGCAGCTTCTCGCAGTCGTGCCTGTCGTTTTTATAGAAATCGATGAGCTCGCGCAGGCACTTCGCGTCGTACCTGTCGCCCTTCGAGTAGTCTCCGCCGGCCTCGCGCACGATTTTCAGCACCGCGCGGCCCGTGCCGCCCACCCAGTAGGCGTTGGAACCCTTAAAGCCATCGGGGAACTTCACCCCGGAGAGGTTCTGACGGATAATCTGAGTGATGCGCTCCATCTCGTCGTCGTCCGGGAGGACGCCCGCCACGCAGCTGTTGTAGAGCGTGAGCGTGCCCATGCGGACCGAGTCCACAGAGAGCATCTCCCCGTTCCTGAAGCACACCACCTCGGTGCTCCCGCCGCCGATATCTGCGACCACCCCGGCGTTGCCGCCGTTTTCGCTCATCACGCCGCTGAAAGCCAGCGATGCCTCCTGCTCGCCGCTCAGCACATCGATGTTATATCCCGTCGCCTTTTTCACCGCATCCAGAACCTCCTGCGTGTTCTTAATCCCGCGGAGCGATGCGGTCGCAAAGACGAAGAAGTCCTTAAGATTTATGAAGCGGTGGAAGAGGCTAATCTCCTCCATGGCGTCCACCAGTTCCTGGATGCCCTCGGGCGAAAGCGCGCCGTCCTGGTTTACATAACTTATCAGTCCCACCACGTATTTCTTGCTGAGGACCTTGTCGATCCTGCCCCCGTCGTAGCGGTAGACCAGAAATCTCACCGTATTGGAACCGATGTCTATGACCCCGTACATGTTATATTCCATTTCAATCCCCCCAATCGGGCTGACGCCCCACGCCGGCTGCCCGCGCGCGTAAAACTACCGACTTCCTACTCTCCCGGCACTATGTCTCCCCCTAAAGACATCATCATCTCCCGCTTAACCCTGCCTCGATCGCCCGTGACGGTAGAGAGCATCCACAGCTTCATGTACGCCGCCACAGGCGACATCTCGGGAAGCGGCAGCGCGCCGAATCTCTTAAAGGCGACCGTGCTCTCGTAGGTCTCGCCGGGATAGATTCCGGTTATAAATATGGGCACTCCCAGGAGTCTCGCCTGCCCGTAGAAATTATCCACGTCGGCTCCCTTGGTGCGAAACGTGCCCGAATGATATGTGTTCTGAATAATATAAGACGTCCCCTCGGGAAGGACCGGATAGCTGTATCCGGGCCTGGGGTCTATCACAACGATGGAGTGATTATCCTTAAGTCGGATGTCCCCGCCGAACGGCCCGATAGCGTCGGGCAGCTCCCTAAGCTCACCGAATACACCATGTCCGACCGCCTCCACCCTGTCTCCGAACGGATGCTGGCGCAACAGCCTGGTGGCCCTGTAGATGAGCGCTCCCTCTCCGCTGTTCTTATAGCTGACCCACACTCCGCGGGCCTTATCCCGGGGCGTGCCGGTGATGAACTTTATAGCCTCGTTCAGGTTTTCAATGGCGTTTGACCTGGGATCCTCTATGGGATACGCGGCCGATACGATAACCACGGGAACGGACGAATTGCCGAGGGCGTAGCCCAGGGCCGATGCGGTCCACGACAGAGTGTCGGTGCCGTGGGTAACAACGATGCCGTCATACCCTTCCGCGGCTCCCGCACATACAGAAGCGATGGTGGAGCTTATGAACTCCCCTCCGCTGTTCTCGCTGAGCTCCATGTGGGATACGCGCGTGTCGTACTCGAAGGGCATCTCGAATCTGTGGCGGTATGACTCAATAATACCGCGCGGCTTGTCCTCATCCAGGCAGATGTGCTCGCCGTCGCTGGTACTTCCTATGGTGCCTCCCGTAAAGATAAATAACAGATTCATAAAAACCTCCGAACCTTAACGCGCCTGTCGCTAAATCAAACCAGTTTAAACCCTTTCCCCTGAAGGCAGTTCGATACCTCGGAAATGTCCTCCGTGTGGAGGATGATGATGGGCCTGGTGGAACTCCTGTTATATGAAATGTAAATGTAGTTTACGTTTACGTTGCTGACGGCAATGGCCTCAAGCAGGTCATTCAGCGCTCCGGGCATATCCTCGATCTCTACACCGATTACGGTCTGAGACTTGCATATGTATCCCTTCTCCTTAAGCGCCGCGATGGCATCGTCGGTTTTATCCACCGCCATGCGGATGATGCCATACTCCGCGCTGTCGTTTGTAACCATGCCCATGATGTTTATGCCGGCGTCGGTCAGCGTCTGGGTGATGGACTGCATAGCGCCCTTAACGTTTTCAGCGAAAATCGATACTTGTTTCATCTTATGCTCCTTCTTTGTGCGCGCGCCTCTCGGCCAGAGAGAACTCGCATCCGCAATAGTCCTGGCGGTACATTCCATACTGGGCCGAAAGCTCGGTGGAACGCTTGAAACCGTCCTTTTTCTTAAAGTCCGAGAACAGATACGGCACTCCGTATTTTTCGGAAAGCTCCGCTCCCGTCTCGTTCAAAACCCCGGCGTTTTTCAGGGGACTTATCGACAGTGTGGTGGTGAAGAAATCGAACCCCCGGCGTGCCGCCAATCCGGCCGTCGCCTCCAGTCTCATCCTGTAGCAGGCAAAGCACCTCTCGCCGCCCTCAGGGATGTCCTCGAGCCCCTTAATCGCATCGAAGAACGCCGACCTGTCGTAGTCGCCTTCTATAAAGGAGATGGGATGAGCCGCCGGAAAGAGCTTTACAAACCTCTCCTGCTCACTCGCCCTGTGGTGATATTCCTCCTCGGGATATAGGTTGGGGTTATAATAGAATACCGTGACAGAAAAATCCTGAGCGAGGCGCTGAAGGCAGGCCGAGCTGCAGGGCGCACAGCAACTGTGTAACAGAACACTGGGAACTGCGCCTTTGGCTCTTATATCTTCGAGGGTCGCCTCGAAAATTTTATTATAGTCTGTCCTCGCCATAATCCTAACTCAGTTGGAAAATCCTCCTCCGAGATATCGGAAGTTTTGGAAAACGACGCGACTATTAGGCCGCGCCGTTTTCCAGAAAGGAGAATTCCGTCGCATAATGCGACTTTCTTTAATAAAGATACGAAGGAATAAATCCTCATATTTAATACACTAATCCAATTCTTACCGAACAATTTTACCACACGAAATCGCTCTTGTAAAGCCAATGTGCCCCATTTACGTCATTGACAAAGATTTCAAAATAACTGATAATGAACATAAATATTAACCGGCGGGGGTGCGTTTTATGAAAAAAACTATCACAGGCATGGAAATGGACGTAATCGGCGAAATCGCTAATATAAGCATGGGAAACGCGGCTACCACATTGAGCATGATGCTCAATCAGAGGGTAACCATCACCACGCCTTTCGTAGAAGTGATTAATAGGAGCCAGGCGTTGGACGACTACGAGGCTACCTGCTATTTCGTTCAGATTCACTATATCGAGGGAGTCGAGGGAAATAACGTCATGATCTTAAAGGACAGAGATGTCAAGATTATGATGGACCTCATGATGGGCGGAGACGGCTCCAACCTTCCCGAAGAGGTTTCCGAGATGCACATAAGCTGCATTTCCGAGGCCATGAACCAGATGATGGGCACATCGGCCACATCTCTTTCCACCGTACTGAATAAGACCGTGGACATTTCACCGCCCACGGTAACTTCCATAGACGTAGAAAGCGTCAAGGTCTTCGAAAAAATCTTCGAAGACCCCGACCACTTATTCCTGAAGGTCACCTTCCGTCTGACGGTCGGCGACATTATCGACAGTATCATGGTGCAGCTGTATCCCATCAGCCTCGCCAAGGAGCTGTGTGTGCTCTTCCTCGGCGAGGATGAAAACACCCTCACCGATGCTGCTACCGCTTCTACTTCGTCTTAATTATCTTTTTAGAACTCCAACTTCCGAAATACTTCGTTCCGGAAATCGTTTTATAGGCTCTCACCCTGACAGTCACCTTCTTACCCGAAGGCAACTTCTTGAGGAGGGCCTTCTTTTTGGCCTTTCCCTTGACCGTTACGGTCTTCCACTTCCCCTTTACCTTATACTTTATCTGGTATCCGGTAACACCGGCCTTCTTTCCGAGCGCGGCGCTCCAGGTCACCTTGACCTTGCCCTCACCACTCTTTTTAGCCTTAACGCCCTTCACCTTCGCAGGCTTTATGGTGAAATACCTCTTTACCGTGCCGCTGTAGCTGCCATTGCCCGTAACGGTCACCGTCGCGCGTCCGGCCTTCACATTGTTGGCGTATGATACCGTGTAATCGATGCCTTCGGTAAGAGGAGTGGCGCTTGTGTCGTACACATACACCTCAGGCTTTATAGCCGAACCGGTATACGTCGCCTTTTCCTCAGAGAGGGTGATGGACGAATTGGCGAGGCTCGCCTTCACCACCGCTGCGTCCGTGGCATCCACGTCGGCTCCGGACGTGCCATTGTTAGTGAGAAGCTTTATGCAGGCATTTCCAATCGATTCCGCTCCATCGCAAACATAAGTATATAATTTCGAATTTCCAGAGGCATTCTGCACGGCTCTGCCGCCCAAATCGTACCAGGCCCCGTTGACGTTTACATAACTTTCGCCCTTGTTAGCTATAGCTACAGTCACGCCGTAAATTGCCCCTTCCACGCCCCTTTCTATGGGAACAACATAGTGAGTCTCACCATCACCGGTAAAGGTCACGGTCTCAACCACCGCAATTTTCTGTCCGTCCTCAACCGCCACAGTCTTCGGCAGTTCGATGGTATGATACCCGGCATATTCGAAGCTTTTCTGTACCGAAGTCACCTTGGTCCCGGCCGTAGGATCACTGGTGTCCGATCCCTTCCCGAAGACATACACATCTGCTTTTACAGTGCAATTATCGTATATACTCTCCGCCGTAACGGCACCAATCGTCTCAGAGGCCTCTGCCTCAAAAACGTTGGCCGTCCGCACTTCTTCGGTACAATCACTGCAGCCGCAGAATGTATTAAACGTTCCGAGGTAATCGTATTCGTATAAGTTATCGTACGCAGCACCGGAGTCATTCAGCTCGATTTCGGCGTTGGAAAAATCCGAAATGCTGACATCATAGTACGAAAGATAAAAGTAACCGTCCCATGTGGGCGACTCGAGATAGAGCTTATTGGCCTTGGTGACCGTAGCCACACGATTTCCATCCTCATCTTCCAGCCATACGACTCCATTACGCGTACATATGTAGTATTCTCCGGTTGAAATATCTTCTGTCTCAACCGAATTCTCTGTAATTGCGTACTTTCCATCCTCAGCCCAATGGGCATATTTGCCGAGCAGGTCTTCGTAACCCTCTTCAGTTTCTGTTACCTCGAATACTCTCTTCCCGTTTTCATCCGAAGAATAGCTGCCCCAGTTACCGACACCCCAGCTGTTTTTAACTATCCAGGCGCCATCTTCGGGGGGCGCTGTCTTAAAGTTATCCTTAGAATAATTATCATCCCATCCCACTATACTCACAACATGATTGGCATAATCTATCTCATCTATGTACTGGGCGCCCGTTTCGTAGTTAAAGAATTCCGCTACGTCACCGGCGGTACTATTGGCATAAGCCTGATCGGCCCTGTAAGAAACAGTCACCGCGCCATCTTCATATATAATCCTTTTTACATCCTCCAGGCGGTCCGTATCATAGCTATAGGTAATATTTCCATCATCATCCTCATCGGAACTGACATATCCATATATTTGGTCGTAGTTGGTAACCCTAACATCATCCATACCCAACGCAGATTCATCCACGCTCCAATCCCCGTCATACTCGAGACTTTCTCCGAGGCTGTTGCAATACGGTATTTCAGACTCATATGTTATTCCAAGTCGTCTGGACGCAAAGCCCAGTGCATCATACGAACACCCGCCGACGGACAGAAGGTCGGCATCATCATAATATGACAAACCTTCTCCTGCCTGGCTTTCAGAAAACGAAGAGGGAATAACTTGATTCGCCAACCACGCCACCTGAAGCTCTGACAAATCGACCGCATCTCCGGAAGCGCTGACATCCTGCCCTCCGCTCAGTTTAAGCAGTCTGCTCTCCAGCATAGAGCATGTCCCAAAACACCAGCAGGTCCCCCATGGGCCTTGATCTTTCACCGACGTAACATACGCTTTGTCATTCACATCCCTAAGATCGTATGATGAAGGCAGATCGGAAGAATCCTTCTTTTGAATATTAAGCGGATCGGTATCAACCGATTTAATCTCCTCCAGCCACTTCGCGCGTAGTTCGCTCATCTCCGAACTCATAGTCGGATACTCGTTCTCCACAGAGGATGTCCGGCCGGACGAAACGACTTCAGTCCCCGCAGTCTCATCCGTCGTTTTCTTCTCAACGTCCGCCATGGCCACGTTGCCGGCTGTCAGCGTGAATGCGCACGCTGCCGTAAGTGCCAGAGATACCCATTTTTTAATATTTTTCATACCGTACACTCCCTTAGTTCTATATGCTTACTTTACCTTTACAATCTTCTTAGCACTCCACGAGCCGAAATACTTCGTTCCGGAAATCGTCTTATAGGCTCTCACCTTGACAGTCACCTTCTTACCCGAAGGCAGCTTCTTGAGGATAGCCTTCTTTTTAGCCTTTCCCCTGACCGTTACGGTCTTCCACTTTCCCTTTACCTTATACTTTATCTGATATCCGGTCACACCGGCCTTCTTGCCGAGTGCGGCGCTCCAGGTCACCTTCACCTTGCCCTTACCACTCTTTTTAGCCTTGACGCTCTTCACCTTCGCGGGCTTTATGGTGAAGTACTTCTTTACCGTGCCGCTGTAACTGCCCTTGCCCGTAACGGTTACCGTCGCGCGTCCGGCCTTCACATTGCCGGCGTATGATACCGTGTAATCGGTGCCTTCGGTGAGAGGATTGGCATTTATATCGTACACGTATACATCGGGCTTTATGGCCGATCCGGTATACGTCGTCTCTTCCTCGGAGAGAGTAATGGACGAATTGGCGAGGCTCGCTTTCACCACCGCTGCGTCCGTGGCGTCCACTTCGGCAGAAGAGGTACCGTCGTCAGTAAACATCTTTATGCTTGCGTTTCCAACCGTTTCAGCATCACCATAGGTGACGGCGAAGAGTTCGGACGATATGGTGCCCTTCTCAACCAGGGGAGAAGTTATGTCATACCAGTTCCCGTCATAGGAAACATAAGTCTCTCCGGCATTGCACTTCGCCGTATTGTAACACCAGGATTCGCTGGATCCTTTTTCAATAGGCACATCGTATGAGGTGTCCCCATCATACTCAAAACAGATTTTCTCAACGATTGCCACCTTCTGGCCTTCCTTCACCGCAACAGTTTTGGGAAGCTCTATGGTATAAATCCCCATATCCTCAAAGCTGCGAGTCAAGGTCACCACTTTTTCGCCCGCGGTCGGATCACTCGTGTCGGAACCCTCCCCGAACACATATACATCTGCCTCAACGGTTTCATTGGGATTATAGATGGTGGCGGTTATCGCCCGAAGTGTCTGATTGCCCTCGACTTCGAACACATTCGCTACCTGTACCTCATCGCCGGTAACAGTGTTTCCACACAGGTTTCTTATCGATCCCAAAAAGTCATACTGATAATTATTGTCATAGTCTTCGGAAGATCCCTTAACCGTCGCCGTGTAATACGTGTATTCACTTATACTTTTGTCGTAATATGAAAGATAGAAATAACCGTCCCAGGATGGAGAATCCGGATATACCTTAATCAGTTCGACCTGAGCCACCTCATTTAACTCCATATCATATAAATAATACTTTCCGTCTACTTTTACTATGTAAAAATCTCCTGTTTCAACACCCTCATCTTCAGTTTGACTGGACGTTAAGTAATAATATCCATCAGCAGCCGCACGTGCATACAGACCCGAATAACTCTCGTAGCCATCACAGGTGTCCACCACTTCGAACACATGATATCCGTTATCGTCAACAGCACAAACCCCCATACTGCCCCAGCTGTTCTTACAAATCCAGGCACCATCCCCGGGGGGCTCCACTTTGAAATTGGATTTGGAATAATTATCATCCCACCCGACTACGGATGCCATGTGATTGGAATATTCATACTCAGGAATATAATAGGCCGCCGTTTCGCCATTATAATAGTCGCAATCTGCCTCATTTAACGAAGCCATATAATCGGCATTATATACAGTTGTAATTACGCCGTTTTCATATATAAGCCCCTTCAAATACTCGGTTACATCGTCATTATAAGTATATTCAACTTCCCCGTCATCGTTGTATATCTGCTCAACAGCCGATGATAACAAAGTAAAGTTAGTGACATGAATATCGTCCGCGCCCCGGTATGACTCATCTACGCTCCAGTCCCCGCTATAAGCACTCGTTCCGCCTTCTGTATCACAGAAGGGCACTTCGGACTCATAGGTAATTCCCTGCCATGTGAGGCCGTAAGCACCAATATCCATGACTGTTCCGGAGCACTGCATACGGGTATCTGCATCATAATAATAACCTTCGCCGGCTTGAGACGGACTGAATGCAGCGGTCACATAGTCATGAACAAACCAGGCGGCCTGATGTTCGGATAAATCCACCGCATCTGTAGTAGCGCCAACTGCCTGGCCTCCGCTCTTCTTAAGCAGGTTGCTCTCAATGGATGCCATTGCGCCAAAATCCCAGCACGTCGCCGTATCGTACTGATTCTTAACAGAAGTGGAGTACGATACCCCATCGACATCCCTAAGGTCATAGGTTTCCGGCAGAGTCGTCTCATCCTTCTCCTTTGTATTCAAAGGATCCGTCTTCACGCTTCCAATCCGGTTCATTAGTCTTTCATTTAACTCCACCGCCTCGTCGGACATGACCTTATACTCTAACTCTTTTTCTATATCAACAATTTCAATAGAGGTTTCGTCGATATCGCCCCCGGATTTCGTCACCGTATCCGCCATGGCCACGTTGCCGGCTGTCAGCGTGAACGCGCACGCTGCCGTAAGTGCCAGAGATACCCATTTTTTCATGTTTTTCATACCATTCACTCCCTTATATACTTGACATAATCCCGTCTTTGGTTTAAATTGTTAGCTGATGATGCACGGCTGAACGCCGTCACATATTAATTCGCAGGTGTAGTTCAATGGCAGAACACCAGCTTCCCAAGCTGGATACGGGGGTTCGATTCCCCTCACCTGCTTTTTTTATTGCCACAAAATGCGTATTCGCCGGCCGTCGGGCGCCCGCCGCGCAGCTCCCCTTACTCAGACTCATCCCCGCCGGGGAAGAATATCTGAAGTGCGTTATAGAAGTAGTCGAAGCTCTGGGTGTAGCGGTGGTAATGCGCCTCCCACACCCTGAACATCAGGTTTCCGTCGCCGAAGCCGCCGTCCCCCGTGTCCACGAACATATCAGAATAATTCAGAAACGCAGTTATCTGTTCCTCTACGGCATAGTCGGTGTAATCCTCGTCGCCCGTGCCGCAGTAGACCACGAAGTCGTCCTTGCTGTACCCGTTCTCCCTCATGCTCTCCACCATCTGCTCGGTGGGAACGTCTATGACCGGAAGACCCTCCTCCGGGTTAACTATCATGCTGTTGGGAATGTAATAACGGAAGTAACCGGTGTTTTTCCAGAGGTTCCACCATGTGGCGCATCCACCCATGGAAAATCCTCCGAAACACCTGTGATCGCGGGAGGCGATGAGCCCCTCCTCGGACGTATTCTCTGCATAGGTGCTGTACATGGACTCAACCAGGGGAATGAGGTCATTTTTAACCTCAACCGTAAGGCCGTTTACCCTGTCTATCTCGCTGTCATATGAGGATGTGATGGTGGGCGCCACGACGATGATGGGCTTAATCAGCCCCTCCTCTATCATATGATCGAGAACCAGCTTGAAGTAGCCGTCGGAGCTGCCGTTTCCCAGGAACGTATACATAGTACCGCTCATGCCGTGCATAATATAGAACACATCGTACTGCTTGCTTTCGTCGTATCCATAGGGAAGATAGACCATAGCCTCTTTCGTCTCGGTTTCACCGGTGGGAGTACCTTCCGCCAGGCGACGTTCGTCGTCGTCCCCGTCGCCGAAATCTAAGACATCGGTCTCATATTCGAGACTCTCAACGGTGCCCTGCTCCGTGGCCTCCTCCTCGGAGTACTCAGTGGGCATAGGGTCCTGACCCACCTCGGAATCGGTGGCCACTACCTTATCCTGCCAGTCCTCCTCGTCGTCGGACGGGGTCAAATTGGTTACTTCGAAATCGGAAAGCGACAGAAG
>JAILAS010000100.1 GCA_024681495.1 Eubacterium sp.
TGGGCGGCAGCCGACGCGTCTTTGAGCACGGCTGACACGGTTGACACGGCCGGCACGACCGGCACGGCCGGCGCGACCGACACGGCCGGCACGAACACTGACGCGGCAGGCGCCGGATCAGCCGGCACATCAGCCGATGCCGACACGCAGATTAGCGCGCAGGCCAACACTCTGACGGCCGACGATGTCGACTATCAGGTAGACAGTTGGGCAGAGCTGAGCGTGGCCGCCACCAGCGGCGGTACCATTCAGCTGACCGATGACTGCGTAGCGGATGGCAGCGACAGTTACATTAATATCCCGGAGAACGTGACGGTCACCCTGGATCTGAACGGCTATGTCATCGACAGAAACATGGCCGGGAGTAGTCCCACTAATGCGGGTAAAGTTATCTGTAACGAGGGAACTCTCGTTATAAAGGACAGCACCCCGACCAGAACCCACACGCTTTATAAGAACAATACCTCGGGTGTATTTACCGTAAATGACATGAGTTCCGACGCTGATAATTACACTCAGGTTACTACCACCAGCGGAAGCGCCATAACCGGCGGCACTCTTTACGGCGGCGCCATCACCGGAGGGTATGTATTATCGAGCTATGGCGGAGGAATATATAACACAGGAACCCTGACTATAAACGGCGGCACCATATGTGGAAATGTTTCCCAGTATGGTGGCGGAGGAATATACAATACCGGCAGCCTGACCATAAACGATGGTGAGATAAGCGGCAATTCAGCACCGGCCAATAGTGGATACGGCGGCGGAGTCAGTAACTATGAAGCATCCCAAATAGTGATAAACGGTGGCAAAATATGTGGAAACTACAGCATTAATGGCGGTGGAGGCTTTTATGATTACGGAAGCGAATACATTGAGATTAACGGCGGAACCTTTTCGGGAAATACAGCTGCACGTGGAGGCGGTATATATACCACCAGTAGCACTCAGGAAATTGTAATAAATGATGCCACAATTACGGAAAACGAGGCAGAGCAGTGCGCCGGAGCGTGCATTTACTGCAATAAAATCACTGTAAACGATGCGACGGTTTCGGAAAATACTGCGGAATCTGGCAGTGATATATGGAGTTGCGGAATACTTATAGGTTATGCGTATGCATATATTTACGATATAACAGTGTCCAATAACACCGGGCATACTTCATACGGCGATGTGTGGGGTGCCGGAATGGTCTTCGATGAATGCGAAACCATCATCTACGACGCAGATATATACGGAAACTCGGCCACCACGGATTCCGGAACGGTTTACGGCGGAGGAATCTACAACTATGACTGGAATCTGGAAATACAGGGTGGCGATATCCACGACAACGAAGCAGATTACGGCGGAGGACTGTACATTCTTGAAGATTATTATCAAGTTGAGGTAAATATATCCGGAGGAAGCATTCATGACAACACCGCAGAGTACGGCGGTGGCGTTTATAACAAATATTGCGACCTGGCCCTTTCAGGAGGCGAAATCACCGACAATACCGCAACCGCGGCGGCAGGCGGTGTGGGCCTCTATTCTGAATATACGACGCTTAACATATCCGGCTCCCCCGTGGTCGCCGGCAATGTGGTAGAAACCACCGAATCCACCACCGATAACAATATTTACCTGCCCTCTGGATTTGTTTTGACCGTGACCGACGAGTTGTCTGCCGGTGCGGACGTGGGCATCACCATGGAGAATGGCACGGGCGAATTCGCCGAGGCAAAAGCATCTTCCAATATAGATATTGCCGGGTACCAGAATTACTTTAAATCGGACAGTGTCTCCTACGGCGTGGCAGCAGAGGACGACCATTTAAAACTCGTTTCGGCCACCAATGCGGCCACCTGGGACGAAGTTCAGGCAGCCCTCGCGAACGGCGGCAACGTGGTTTTGACCGCCAATATCACCGCGGACTCCGACGATACGGCATTGACCGTTCCCGAGGGAGTAACAGCCATCCTGGATTTGAACGGATATGTAATCGACCGCGGCCTTTGTGCGGGCGCCGAAGCTTCCGGCAGCGTCATTGTAAACAACGGCGATCTCACCGTGAGGGACAGCGATTCGGACAAGGAAAACACCTTATACAAGAACGCTTCCACGGGCGTTTACACATCTTCCGACAAGAGCTCTGATTCCGGCTACACCGCGGTAACGGTGGAGGGCGGAGCCATCACGGGAGGATACAGCACCGGGGATGGAGGAGCCATAAAGAACCTTTCCACACTGACCCTTGCCTCCGGCAATATCATAGGAAACGCGACCGGGTCCAATGGCGGAGCCATATACAACGCCGATACCACATGCATCTATGACGGCGATATCAGCGAAAACTCCGCCGCTCAGAAGGGAACAAACTCAGGCTTCGGAGGCGGCGTATACGGCGCAGAGGGTAGTTATACTATTATTCAGGACGCGCAGATAAGCGGGAACACTGCTGCATCCGGAGGAGGCGCGGCTGCATATAACGCAAGTCTGTACATCACAGACTCGGAGATAACGGAAAACGAGGCGTCCCGCGGCGGAGCCGTTTTCAGCGATGGCTCGACTACCGACCTCGACGTAGTCACGATCTCCGGAAACGAGGCAGATTACGCCGGCGGAATATACTGCAGCGGCGGATACCTGACCTGTGTGGATGCAGTAATCTCGGGCAACAGTTCGACCTCCTATGGCGGAGTTTACGTGGAGGACTGCGGCTTTGAGGTTTACGGAGCGGTTGACATAACAAATAACACCGCGGGTGACGACGATACAAATGTCTATCTGGTGGAAGACCAGATGATATCCGTTTCGGACGGCATCGCAGATGCCGCCAATATCGGCGTAACCATGGCTGTCGGCGGCGGAGATTTCGCCGAGCCCGGCACCGGACTGGACAGCCTGCTGGGTTATGAGCATTGCTTTACAGCCGATAACTCGAAGTACGGAGTGCTTCTGAACGGAAACAATCTTACCTTGTCGAGGGCCACATACGTGGATTCGTGGGACGAGCTCTCCGAGGCGCTTTCGACGGGCGGCTTCATTAAGCTTTCCGGAAACTGCGTGGCGGACTCTTCCGACACAGTAATAGAGATTGCGTCCACTGTTACGGCCATTCTCGACCTGAACGGATATGTGATAGACCGCGGTCTGGCTGCGGCCTCGACCGCTTCGGGTACAGGCTATACATTTAAGAACGAGGGAACGCTGACCATCGTGGATTCCGGCGTTTCCGCATCTAACACCCTGTACATGAACGACACTACCGGCGTATACACGACGACTGATAAGAGCGGCGTTAGCGGATATTCTGAGGTTAACATAACGGGCGGCGCTATTGTCGGCGGATACAGCACTTCGGCAGGAGCTGTCTATAATTCAGGCACATTGAACCTGAGGTACGGCACCATTGCCGGAAATGCCACCACCGATGCAGATAACGGCGGCGGAATTTACGCGGCAGACGGAGCAATTAACGTTCAGGGCAGTCCGAGCGTGACGGATAACACATTGGCGGCCACTGATATCGCGGTAGCCTGCAACCTCTATCTGGTCGACGGCGAGGTAATCACTATCGACGGCGCGCTCTCGGGTTCGGCCGACATCGGCATCACCATGGCGGACACTGCCGACGTTTTCGCGGTTCCCGACGGGACTGCTGTGACCACTGCAGTGGGATATGAGAGCTACTTTAGCTCTGACAGCGATTCCTTCGGAGTTTCCAACTATGGCGTAAACCTGCGCCTGGTTACCGCGACGGCGGCTTCGTCCTGGGATGAGCTGGCCGATCTTATGGCCGATGCTAATGGCGGCTATATCATATTGACGGCCGATTGTGTGGCTGATGAGAATGACTCCGCGCTGGTGGTAAACAGCGGGGCCAGCGTTACTTTGAACCTGAACGGCCACGTCATTGACAGGGGGCTCGCGGGAGAAGATACTGCCGAAGATCAGTATGTCATTTCGAACGAAGGAACGCTGGTTATAACGGACAGCAAGCCCAATAAGGTCAACACATTATATGGGAACCCCAATAACGGCATTTTCTCCACAGAGATGGAGACCGGCTACACAGAAGTGACTGTCATCGGAGGAGTCATCACCGGAGGAAATAGCAGCAATCAAGGCGGCGGCATCTTTAACACGGGAACGCTTACCTTAAGCGAAGGAAATATTGCCGGAAATTACTGCGGCCAATACGGTGGCGGAATATATAACTATTCCGGCGGAAGCGTATATATTGACGGCGGGTACGTAAGCGACAACAACACTAGCTCAAGCGGCTATGGAGGCGGAATCTACAGCGAGGGAACCATTGTCAGCATAAATGGTGGCTCCGTCACCGGGAATTACGCCCGGTACGGAGGCGGATTGACCGCGATTAACGGAGCTGTCGAGATTTCAGATGGCGGGATAACTAATAACTATGCGGTATATGCCGGCGGAATGTATTTGGTGAAAGAATCTTCCGGAAGCATTTCGCTTACCGTATCCGGAGGAGAGATAAGCGGTAACTCGTCACTGTATGGAGGCGGAATCTATGCCATGGTCGATAACTCGGGAGTGTGCCCGATTAGCGTCTCCGGTGGCTCCATAAGCTCAAACGAGGCAACGTATGAAGGCGGCGGAATGTATCTGGATGGTAGTATCTACGCTACATTGACGCTTGACATGACGGGCGGAGAAATCAGCGAAAACACCGCCGGCGAATACGGAGGAGGCATTTGTTCGTCCAACACCGCGATTACGATAGACGATGGAACGATGAGCGGCAACCAGGCCCTGGATTATGATTATTCGGCCGGAGGCGCAATAAGTGCCGGCAACGGTGAGCTCACCATAAACGGCGGTACCATAAGCTCAAACGAGGCAGCGTATGAAGGCGGCGGAATTGACTTTGGAGCAGATTATGTAAACTTCAACATGACCGGTGGAACCATAACCGGGAATGTCGCAACGAATGACGATTCCATTGGTGGCGGAGTAAGCTGCTACGGCAATATGTACATGTCCGGCGGAGAAATCAGCGAAAACACCGCTTCGACCGGCGGCGGAATATACTTTAGCAATTTCACCACAGGTACCCCCAGCTCTACCCTGAGCGGCGGAGTTATCAGCGAGAACTCAGCATCGACCGGCGGCGGAGTTTATTCCTTGAGCAATCTGTACCTGACAGGCACGCAGATAACAAATAACACCGCATCCACCTCGTACGGCGGAGTCTACATAGATTCGAGCAAATCTTTGTACATGAGTGGAGCACCGGTGATCACGGGCAATACCGAGGCCGACAGCGCCGGCAATGTGTATCTGCCGGACGGACAATCAATCACCGTAAACGGAGCAATGTCCGACGGAGCCGAGGTTGGTATCAGCATGGCGGATATGGCGGATGATTTCGCGGTTCCGGGCGGATCGACAGTTGACGATGTATCAGGTTATATCGGATACTTCGACTCGGATAACGCCGACTACTATGTGGCAGCAAACGACAGTAATCTGCGCCTTGCTATGGTTACCGAAGTGAACAGCTGGGAGGCATTGTATGGAGCCGTTAGATCCGGGGGAGGCATAAGGCTTATGGGGGACTGCGATTGCATAGACGAGAGCAAACTCATCACGGTCACCGGCAATGTGACTATCGACCTGAACGGATACACCATAGACCGCGCATGCAGCTCGGCACTTGACTACGGATTCGTTATATATGTGTCTTCCGGTGGCTGCCTTACCATTAAGGACAGCAGCACAGATGGCACCGGCACGATTACCGGTGGAAATGCGAACGGCGCAGCATCCGGAATATATTGCAATGGTGGTACTGTCAGGCTATACGGTGGAAACATCACCGGGAATGTGGGGTATAGTGACAATTCTGCAAATGGCGGCGGAGTGTATGTAGCCGATGGCATTTTCACCATGAGAGGCGGAACCATAAGCGGCAACACTGTGACGAGCGATTCCGGCAGCGGCGGCGGCGGAGTGTATGTGTCTTCCGGCACGTTTGCCATGTCCGGCGGAACCATAAGCGGCAACACTGCGACGAGCGATTACGACTGCTACGGCGGCGGAGTGTATGTATATGACGGCACGTTTACCATGTCCGGCGGAACCATAAGCGGCAACACAGCGACGGGCGATTACGACGGCTACGGCGGCGGAGTGTATGTGTCTGACGGCACGTTTACCATGTCCGGCGGAACCATAAGCGGCAATTCTGCGACAACCGCCGGCGGCGGAGTGTGTTTCGCAGGTGGAAATGTAAATGTCTCGGGAGCTCCTGTTATTTATGGAAACACCCTGGGAACGGGCGATGACGCAACCGACTCGAACCTCTATATATCAAGTGGATGTACCATCACGCTGGGCAGTCTTACAAACGGCGCCAGCATAGGCGTAAACATGGATGCATCGGAATATGCGACCGAAGGCTATCAATTCACGAACGCGCTTTCCGATGCCGACACGGCAGCCGGATACCTCGACTACATCTTCCCGGACGTTTCGGGAACCGGAATCAGCGTGAATGATTCCTATAACCTGGTGCTGGGAGCGCACTCACACTCCTTTACATATACAGCGAGCGGCAACAAGATAACCGCCACTTGCGTCGGTGATTACAGCTGCAGCGAGGGCTATGACGAAGGAATTACGATTGCGCTGAAGGCGCCCACGAATCCGGGCTACGACGGAACGGCGAAGACAGTGACCATAAGCGGCTATCCCGACGATGCTCCCGACGAGCTGGCAGCTGAGCCTACTGTAGTTTACTACAATTCGACCGGAGCGCTCAGCACCACGGCGGACGGCGACGCTCTTAGTTCTGCGCCTATCGAGGTGGGCAATTATGTGGCTAAGATAACCTGGGGCGACGACACCTCTTCGGCGACAGCATCGGTGGCATTCACCATCAACCCGGGTACGCCGACAATATCGACTCTCCCCACGGCCTCGGCGATAACGGAGGGCCAGACTCTGGCGGACAGCACGTTGTCGGGCGGAGTGGCTGTGGCTACAGTCAGTGGAAGCACGGTGGTTTTGGAAGGAACCTTCACCTGGGCGGATTCGACCATTACACCCGCAGTATCCGATAGTGGAGTGACCGGATACAGCGTGGTATTTACGCCTTCGGATACGGAACACTATGATACTGTAAGCTTTACGGTTACACTGACCGTCAACGCAGCCGAAACGGATAACGGCGATGATTCCGGCAGCGACTCGGGAGATGATTCCGGTAGCGACTCGGGAGATGATTCCGGT
>JAILAS010000126.1 GCA_024681495.1 Eubacterium sp.
AGGAGTGTAAGTGCAGTAATGTACTTAGCGGACTGTTACTAATAGGTCGAGGGCTTGACCAAAATCCGAAAGGAATTTGTAGAGGTCTGGCAGGTTTGTTGGATTCATCTGACTGTGTGAAGTTTTGAAGGTGTGAGTAAACATTTTTAAAAAAGAGTGAGGTTTTCCGCACTCTTTATGTTGAAAATTCCTTTATTTAGTGGTATTCTTATAGAGCCGCTGAATTATATGGCCCACTGGCTCAGTTGGTTAGAGCGCCGCCCTGTCACGGCGGAGGTCAAGGGTTCAAGTCCCTTGTGGGTCGTTTAATCGATTAGTGTTGGTTTTACCGGCACCAATCCCTTAAAGTTTTGTGGGATCTTAGCTCAGCTGGGAGAGCATCTGCCTTACAAGCAGAGGGTCATAGGTTCGAGCCCTATAGGTCCCATTATCTTTATGGATGGATTCCCGAGTGGCCAAAGGGGGCAGACTGTAAATCTGTTGGCAACGCCTTCGAAGGTTCGAATCCTTCTCCATCCATTCTGAAGCTTGAGTGCTTCAACCCATCCTCATATGAGGTGTAATAGGAAGTCTTCTTCCTATAACGTAGCGGGGTAGAGCAGTCTGGAAGCTCGTCGGGCTCATAACCCGGAGGTCGTAGGTTCAAATCCTTCCCCCGCAAGCTTACAGGAATCTTGTGGATTCCTGTATTATTTAAGGGTTAAATGTTAACCCTAACAGAATACCTTTTTTGCCCAGTTAGCTCAGTTGGTAGAGCAGAGGACTGAAAATCCTCGTGTCTCTGGTTCGATTCCGGAACTGGGCATTTTTTATGCCCTTTAGACATTACGCATTGGTTGCGTGGTGTCTTTTTTTCATTGAGTACATTTCGTGATCTGCCTTACGGATTAGATCCTCGGGTATAGAGATATCCTCAGTGGGGTAGGCTGTGTATCCATAGCTGGGGTTCAAAGAGAAGCTGTCCGAAGACGAGGCGTTGTACTCGTCGAGGAGCTTTTGGAGCTTATCGAGGTGCTTTTCGGCGTCCTGTGCGGTAGCGTCCGGCAGGATGACGACGAATTCATCGCCGCCGTAGCGCGAAAGGAAAATGCTGGGCTTATCAAAGCACTTCTTTAAGAGATTGGAGAATTGTTTCAAAGCGCGGTCTCCGACATCGTGGCCGTAGTTGTCGTTTATGGCCTTGAATCTGTCCAGGTCAATGATGACGAAGATTCCATGCGCATTGTCGTCCTTAAGGATCCTGTTGTGGATGAATTTATAGAGAGTTCCGCGGTTGTTGAGGCGCGTCAGGGAGTCCTGGGATATTTCCATGGAGGACAGATTAATGTAAAGCATCAGGAGACCGAGTGCGCTGAACGGCCATATGAGAGAGAGGCCGTAGTAGAATGCCTGGATTATGGAACCTACGGTGGGCGGAATCATGAATGAGGCCAGGAGCTTGTATTCGCGGCGTTTGCGCTCGTCGACCTCGCTGTGCCTTCGAAACAGGAGAAAAGCAGAATTGGCTACCAGGTAGAACAATATGGTGAGCGCAAGCGGGGTGTTCAGAGGTCCGCGTGCGTATACATTGTCGGACGATATGGTAAACATCAGGTGTGTAAAGGGATTGGTCACCACGATTAGAGCGATCACGAGCATTGGAAGGACGCAGGTCAGGAAGTCAGTGGATTTGGACATCTTCCGATGGTTGGTTCTGTAGTAGACGTAGCGTCGCCATGAAACAACGACCTCGAGCTGCGCGATGAAGTAAATCATTATCGCTGTGTAGTGAATGATGTGGAGAACGAACCCGGAATGCTCGTAGCACAACCAGCTGATGGCGTCGGTGAACAGAATCAGCATCAGCACCTTTATAACACGTTGCAGGTAGTATAGCTCCTGGGTTCGTTCGAACGAGGTCTTTGAGTTCTGCAGTATGGTAGACATGAAAGCAAGGGAGAAGAAATCCACTCCCACATTAAAATATATGCTTTTCGTGATGTCTAAAACCAACATGGCAGCCTCACCGGTGAGATTAAATCAGCGATTTCATGGTCTCCAGGAATAACTGTACGGCAGGGTTGGGATTGTCCTTAACCCAGAATACAGCCTTTCTGACGTGCGGCCTGTCAAGAGGATAGCACTTGATGGTCGGATGGGAGAAGATGTGATTCGACTCATTCACTATGGTGGTCGCCAATCCGGCTACGACCATAGGCGTGATCGAGAAGAAGTCATAGTCCTCGCCCTCGCCGTTAATAGGCATGAATTTTATCGCATTGTTTCCGAAACTGCTCGGATCGGGCGACAATAAAGGCGAAATAGCGGCGAGCTCATCCAGAGTTGAATGCGAAAGTATGGGCTCGACCTTTTCGCTCAGGTTCTCGTGAACGGCCAGGCACATGGGCTCGTCCGCGTAAATAAAGCGCTCGCAGCCGTAGAACACCTCGGGCGTCTGCTCCAGCGAAACGACCAGATCCAGCTCGTTGCTGTTGATTCGGGCGTTAAGGGCCGAGAAGTCGTAATACCTGATATTCAGACCTGTGTTCTTTTCCTTCATGATCTGCAGGGTCTTGAAGAGGATAGGATCAATAGATTGGTCGGCCAGAAGCCCTATATATAAGGAACCCGTTTCTCCGCGCTCGAGTTTCTGTGCGTCGGAAAGGGCCCGGTTCAACCTGTTAAGCAGGGGGCGTAACTGTGATAGGAAAAGCTGCCCGGCCGGAGTGAGATATAGCCTGTTCTTTTCGCGCTTGAACAGAATCAGATTGATTTCGGACTCCAACGTGGAAATCTGGCGGCTTACTGCCGGCTGAGAAAGGCCGAGCTCCTCCGCAGCGGCGGTAAAACTCAGCGATTGACATACGGTATCAAAAGTGATTAATTGATGAATGTTCATAGTGATTTACACCCTCCAAAAGAAAATATATCATATATTGCATACAAAATCAAAAAAAGTAAAGAATTCTACTAAATGTAGTAAAGATATCAAGCAGGTTTTGGTGAAAACACCTTGTAAGTGAAAGTAAATATAAATTCTTTATTAAAAATGAAGACAAAAACCAACGAAAATGTATTCCATTTTGGATTTTAGTATGTTAATATCTTATAGTATTATTCTTGCAATGGTCAAGTATATTGTGAGAATTGAGGAAAGTTTTAGGAGGTTATTTAAATGGAAAGTAAGCAGACGGGTTGGTTTGAAAAAGCCGACCACGCCATAATGAAGCTATTCTGGGTCGTTTCCATCGTTTCCGGAGTATGTCTTTTGGGTATTATGGTCGTAGCATTCGTAAACGTGCTGGGAGAGAAGCTCCTGCACAATGGTATCCCCGGATCTACGGAGATAATCACTTATCTTCATGTGCCTGTCGTATTTATGGCGGCGGCGTACGTGACGCTGGATAACGGTCATACCAAGATAGATCTTCTTGCAAACCACCTTCCCAAAGGTGTTCAGAAGGTACTTACCACGATTGGTAATATCGTTGCTATCGCAATCTGCGGATTCGTATCTTACAACGGATTTCTGAGGACGGGAGAGCTTATTGCTCGTCATACGAAGAGTTCAACCAGTGGTTTCGGATTCCCTGTTTGGCCGTTCGCGGCACTGTTTTCTGTCGGTATGATTCTGCTCGCAGTTAGCTTTGCGTGGGCTATCGTTCGTCAGTATGCAGATCCCAATTACGAAAAGAAAGAAGGTCCCGGAGCACCGCCTGTTTCTGAGGATGAGAACGGAGGTGCACAGTAATGGATTATAAAGCAATAGTTGGACTCGCGGTATTTGTAGTGATGATGATAATGATCTTCGCCGGAGTACCCGTATTCGTTTCAATGATGACATGTGCCATGATCGGTTTTCTGATTCTTCAGAAGGGCGATCCCACACTTATGCTGTCCAAGTTTAAGACGGCGCCTTTCGATCTGGCAGCCAATTATAACTATGCCGTACTTCCTATGTTCATGCTGGTAGGTTCGCTAGCGGGTGAAACGGGAATAGCGAATGGCGCGTTTACTTCTATGAGAGCATGGCTCGGTCGCGTAAAGGGCGGCCTGCTCTACGTAGTAGTTGCATCCAATGCGGTGTTCGGAGCTTGTTCCGGATCATCCATTGCCGGAAATATCGTGTTCGGAAAGCTTTCCATGCCCGAGCTTGAGGCCGCAGGCTACAGCCGCAAGTATTCGCTTGGTTGTATTGCGGCATCCGGTGCGTTGTCCACGTTGATACCGCCTTCTATGGCCATTATCATGTACTGCCTGATTTCACCGATTACGATGAATGTAGGTACGGCCCTTATGGCAGGCGTTATCCCCGGACTTATAACTGCAATCGCACTTTGTTTTACCGTACGTATTATAGGTGTAATTAAGCCCGGTACCATACCGCCCGGAGGCGGCGAGAAGGTGCCGATGGTCGAAAAGCTTAAGACTCTGAAGCTTCTCGTTCCGATCATCTTCCTGTTCGGTCTTATCATCGGAGGTACTTTCGCCGGATGGTTTACCGCGACGGTTGGTGGTGCCATTGGAGCAATGGCTGTCTGCATCTACGCGCTCGTTAAGCGCATGCCCCTCAAGGACATTGCGCATTGTATCTGGGAGGCAGGCACGATGGAGGCAGGAATCTTCCCCATCATCATCGGCGGCCAGCTCTTCGGATCCTTCATCGCAGCGACCGGTTTGGCAAGTTCTCTCGCGAACATGATTGCCAGCGTAAACGCTCCCAGGTTCATCATCTTCATGCTCGTGGTAGTGCTTTACGTATTCTGTGGTTGCGTAATGGATATTGTATCAATTATAATTATAACTGTGCCGGTGGTATTCCCCGTACTTAATGCTGTAGGCTACAGCCCTTATGTACTGGTAATCTGCCTGTGCTTCATGTGTGAGATCGCCGGACTTACACCGCCTATCGGTATGAACGTGTTTGCTACGGCTAACGCACTCAGGGTTAACCCCTCCGAGATTTTCTCGGGAGTTATTCCCTACTTCATCTGCGAGTTCCTTATCGTTCTGTTTATGGCGCTCGTGCCGGACATTTGTCTGATTCTCCCGAGGGCGTTGGGAGCCGCGGGAATATAACCTGATTGTATTGCTTCAAAGGGAGGCATACATATAAATTTATGTTTTATGTTTAGGAGGTAGAAAACATGAAAAGAATGAAACTGTTGTCACTTATTCTTGTGGGGGCGATGAGTGTTTCCATGCTCGCTGCCTGCGGATCGTCAGGCGGAGATGCCGCTTCTGGTGATAGCGCATCCGGCGGAGCAGCAGCTACGGCTGATGCAGCACCTGCAGCATCCGCTGACAGTACCGGCGACAGCGCATCAGGTCTTCAGACCTATGACGTAGACGCTATGGAGATTAGCTTCTCCACCACCTATCAGGAGACTGAGACCGGTGGACAGATCATCCAGTACTTCATCGACACACTTAGTGACACCACAAATGGTGCAATCACCGTTAACATGAACTGGGGCGGTACCCTCTATGATACAAGCGGAGAGCTTGACGGTGTTGCATCCGGCGGCGTAGATATGGTTGCTCTTGGCCATATGCCTCATACTGACGTATTGAACTACCTTACATTCCCCGGATTTGCTCCCGGAGGAACTCAGGCAGCTCTTGACTACTTCAACGACCTTCTCTTCGATAACGCCGATACCAGCGCACTTATCCAGGCAGAGGCTGAGGAAGTAGGAATCAAGTACCTTAACGTAATCGCAGGTGGTGCAAACGCATTCTGCGCATCCTATGAGTTCACAGACCTTGATTCTCTTATAAGTGGATCCTCTACTTTTGGTAACATGGATGCAGCTATGTTCGAGGACCTTGGATTCCAGGTAACCGCACTTGCTCCTCCCGATACCTATGACGGACTTCAGAGAGGTCTTATCGATTCTACCCAGATGGCACTTGCTCCCATGGTAGCAATGAGCTGGCAGGAAGTTGCTTCCTATTGGGCACTTGATGGAACCTACACCGCAGGTAACATGTTCACCTATAACCTCGCCAAGTGGAATTCTCTTACCGCAGATCAGCAGGCAGCTATCCAGCAGGCAGCTGACGCAACCGAGGATTACTCTGCAGGTCTCTATGACGATGCTATCGCAGCTGATATGCAGACCGTTGTAGATGCTACCGGCCACGAGTTCGTAGAGTTCTCTGACGAAGACGTCGCTCGCATCTGGGCTGCATGCTTCGAGGCTAAGGCTGATGCCGCTATCGAGACTTGCGAGGCAAACGGCAAGGGCGATGGTATCATCACCATCCTTGAGGAGGCTGCTAAGATCACCGGCTATGACTGGTCCGCAGAGTAATATCTGATTTTAAGCCAAATCAAAATTAGCTAAATTATAAAATAACTCCTTTTCGAAATTTTCTTTCGGAAAGGGGTTATTTTTTTTTGCAATGTGTCGATAAACATAATCGAGAGTGAAAATATTCGGAGACATTGTGCCTTGGAAGAGGTGTTTTTCGAATCCGAAAAAATTTTCTCTCAGAAACTCTTAATATATAAATGCAAACATCCGATAAAGTAGTCAGAAGTGCAAAAAGGATTTTGCATAAAAATACACTTAAGAAAGGAGAGATGGGTATGCGTATCGAAGCTTACAACCAGGTTGCGCAGCTGTATAATACCAACAAGACCAATAAAGCCGGTAAGACTGCAGCAGCGGGACCCAAGGATGAGTTTACCATCTCCAGGGCCGGACAGGATTATCAGTTCGCCAAGAAGGCTGTTTCAGAAGCATCTGACATCAGGGAAGATAAGGTTGCCGATGTTAAGAGTCAGATCGATTCAGGAACGTACCAAGTTAGCGCTGATGATTTCGCCAGCAAGCTTCTGGAGAAATTTCAGGCACTTGGATAATTAATGGAAGGAGCCGCCAGTGGCTAGTTTAATGGACGAATTGGTCGGTGTTCTCGAGGATGAGATTAAAGCTTACGAGAAGCTGGTAAAAACATCCGAGGAGAAGACGGGTTATATCGTCAAGGCAGATATCGAGCATTTGGAAGAGTGTACCGACAGGGAACAGGAGATTACCGGTCGAATTAAGAACCTCGACAATTTCCGTATTGCCAAGACGAAAGAGATGGCAAATGTCATCAACAGGGATCCCGAAGAGATGACCCTCACCAACCTTATCGCTTATTTGAAGAACCAGCCCGATGAGCAGCGGAGACTGGAAGGAGTCCGGTCCAGGCTCGTCGATGTGCTCACCCGAATGAAACGGGTGAACGATCAAAACGGAATATTGATCAAACAGGCAATGGAAATGGTAGAGTTTGATCTTACGCTGTTTCGTAGTCTAAGACAGGCACCGGAGACAGCAAACTATGATAAGCGCGCGTATAATACAGGGACGTTGTTAGGCGGCGGCGGCTTTGACGCAAAGCAGTGATCATAGGCATTTAAGGGGAGTTAATAGATGTCATGGCCGCGGATAATACTCGGTATTATGCGCGGCTTTTTTTACCCAAAAAGGGGGTTTACGTAATGTCAGTTAGCAACGGTTTTGGAAGTTTCTGGGTAGGAACCTCCGGAATAAAATCCAGTTCAGACGGTATATATGTAACGGGCAACAACCTGTCAAACCTCCACACTACGGGGTATGTAAGACAGAGACTTTTACAGTCCGATTCTATTTATAACACCATGCCGACCACTTCGAGCGCCATGACAAACGCGGCTACGAAGATTGGTCTGGGTGTTACGTCCGCCGAAATCCTCCACACTAGGGATGTGTTTCTTGATAAATATTATCGACAGGAAAACGGCCGTGCATCCTTCTATGAGACGATGAACGAGACCACCGACGAGATAGAGACCATTCTCCAGGAGCTCGAGGGCGAGGCCTTCGAGACCTCGCTGGATGATTTTTGGCAGGCTTTTGCGGAGCTCGCCAAGGATCCTTCCGATTCCGTAAACCAGGAGCTGGTGGTACAGAAGGCCAGCCTCTTTATCTCCAAGGCGCAGTCCCTCATAAAGAGCATGAAGGAGTACCAGACGAACCTCAACGAGCAGGTCGAGGGCACCGTCGATACGATAAACTCCATTTCGGAGCAGATTGCTGACCTGAACGTTAAGATTCAGACCATAGAGGCGGGCGGACAGGAGACCGCATACACGTTGCGCGACGAGCGGGATCAGCTCCTCGACGAGCTTTCCCAGTATGTAAAGATAGAATACACAGAGCTTGACGACACGACGGTCAGGGTCAAGGTGGACGGCGTCCTTCTGGTAGAGGGCAGGAACAATTACACCATGTCCACATATACGGACGACGCCACGGGATATGTGAACCCCGTATGGGATTCCCTTTCGTCCGACAATCAGCCCTACTACGTATACGACCTGACCACCGGATACAATACGGAGCAGAATTCCGATATCGGCCAGCTCAAGGCGCTCCTCCTCTCGAGGGGAGACGAGACGAGCAATTACATTGACGGCCTGGGCCTCACGGACTCCTCGGAGACCGTGGACCTCACGGGTGAGTCGACGGCCAGCTGCCTCCTCCAGGACGTGGAGGCGATGCTCGACACGCTGGTGCACGAGATGGTTACGCAGATAAACGACCTCTACAGTCCTTTGACGGACGGGTCGGGGACGATTACCCTCGCCGAAGACGTCACCATTAACGGCGTAAGCTACAGCGCGGGAGACACGCTCGATCTCTCGGAGTATCAGATTTGGGACGATTCCGGATACCTTGGCAGTGACGATTCGCCTCCCGGGCAGGAGCTCTTCTCGAGGCTCTTCGTGGACAGGTACACCGAGGTCACCGATGACGACGGAAACACGTACTACATCTACAACGAGGAGGACACCGACGACATCTACACGTCCATCACCTCCGGCGATGTGGTTTACAAGTACACCGAGACCACGGACGACGACGGCAACGTCACAGTTTCCTATGTCTCCGACAGCGGCGACGTGTTCGACCTGACCAGCGGTCTGAACTATTCGTATTGCGATGAGAACGGCGCGGCGAGGGACAACACCACCCTCTACAGCATCACCAACCTTCAGGTTAATCCGCTGTTGACGGCCAATGCTACCCTGATGCCCTACCACGACGCGGAGGGCAATGTGGCGCTCGACCTCGGCGAGAGCCTGAACGCAATCTGGGAGACGGACATCTCCGCCATAAGCGATAAGGACTTCGTTGAATACTACAGTTCCATAGTGGAGATCGTAGGAAACTGGGGAACCACTTTTGACAGCTTCTCAGAGACGCTCGATTCTACAGTTACTGAGATAGAGAGCTCGAGGCAGCAGGTCACATCCGTTTCGTCGGATGAGGAGCTCTCGAACATGATAAAGTACCAGAATGCCTACAATGCGGCCAGCAGGTATATTAATGTTATCGATGATATGGTCGAAATAATAGTTACATTGGTTTAATCAGGCAGAAACAAGACTATTGAGCAGCTCTTGATACAGTGAGAGGAGATAGTGTATGGCTTCAACTTTCTTCGGATTAACGATAGGCGAATCCGGATTGTCAACCTATCAGGCGGCTATAAATACCACCGCTAACAACATAGCGAACGTCAGGACCGACGGATACAGTCGTCAGGAGACCATTATCAATGCGGCCGAGGCGATGCGCACGTACATGAATTACGGTACGCTGGGCACCGGCGTTCAGGCCACGGCCATTGAGCAGGTGAGGGATCTCTACTACGACATGAAGTATCAGAGCACCAACGCCAAGTACAACAACTACGACACCAAGGCCTATTATCTCGACCAGATCCAGACGTACTTCCAGGACGACGAGACGGTGGACGGATTCTCGTCCATATTCAGTAATATGTACACCGCGCTGGAGTCCCTCAACACGGACGCCGCCGAGTACAGTAAGAGGCAGACCTACGTGGGAACCGCGCAGAGCCTTTGCACCTATTTCAACAACATGTCTACCAACCTCTCCGACCTCCAGGAGGAGATCAACGAGGTCATAAAGACGGACGTTACGGCTATAAACACCCTGGCGAAAAAAATCGCCGAGGTTAATGAAAAGATAAACCTGGTGGAGCTCACCGGCGAGAACGCCAACGAGCTGCGCGACGAGAGGGCTCTCCTCATTGACGAGCTCTCCCAGTACGTGAACGTGACGACAGAAGAGGTGGTCGCCAGCGACGTGACCGGCCTTAAGAACTACAAGGTATGGATAAACGGCTCCCTCCTGGTGGACACCGGCGAATACAACCAGCTCGAGTGCGTGGAGCGCGAGAACAAGGTGAATCAGTCGGATGCCGACAATTTGGTGGACATCTACTGGAAGGACGCCACCGGCGAGAGGACGAACACCCTCTTCGACCCGACCATCTCCACGGCGGACGGCTCCCTGAAGGCGCTGTTCCTTATGAGGGACGGAAACAACGGCTCGTATTTCAACGGAACCATCACCGACGTCTCCGAGTACACATACACGGACGCGTCGTCCAACACATACACCTGTAACACTGTGACGATTTCCGATCCGTCCCTGACGAGCCCGGACGAACTCACTATGGCATCCGAGGGCACGATTTACCTTAACGGCACGGCCTACGACTACGACGGATTCACGTTGGACTACAGCGCGAGCGAGGGCTACACTTATACGTTCTACCTGACCCCCGTGAGCAGCAGTTCCAGCACCATATACGATTCGGTAATCAGCACGATTCTCACAGATGGATCCAACAGCGCCTATATAGGTGGCGACGTGGACTACATGGGAATCCCCTACTACCAGCAGCAGCTGAACGGCTTCCTCAGAGAGTTCATGAGCTCCTACAACGAGATCCAGCTCAGCGGCCAGGACCTCTACGGCGAGGACGGCGTGGCATTTTACCAGGCGGAGGACATTTACACCTCGGGTTCGACCCTCTACGACTTCAGTGACGTGACCCTGAATGAGGGCGATGCATTGTCGACGTTTACCGGCACACACCTGATTGACACCTACTCGGCGAACTCGGATACATCGAGTTATTATTACTACTATTTCCTCACGGCATCGAACGTCATCGTAAACGAGGACCTCGTTGCGGACGCCAATCTGGTAGTAACCGCGAACTACGAGGACGACGACGAAAATATCGCCGTGGACGAGGATTCCGGACTGGTGTCCAATAAGGATCTTTCGAACCTGGTCGACGACTTCTACGACCTTTGCATATCGGACAAGGTGTTCAGAAACACCACGGCCGACGCATTTTTGCAGTGCATTATTTCCGATGTGGCCGTGGATGCGAACGAGGCAGAAAATTTCCAGACCAACTACGAGAACATCTTAAACTCCATCACGGCGCAGCGCACATCGGTGTCAGGCGTCGACGAGGACGAGGAGGCGCTCGACCTCGTGAAATATCAGAACGCTTATAATCTTTCATCCAAGCTCATACAGGTCCTCTCGGAGATGTATGACAGGCTGATTTCGCAGACCGGAGTATAATCCGGGGGCTAGGTTTACATAACTCGAAGGGCATTACATAGCATAAGGGAGGTATATACCATGCGTGTTACCAACAATATGATAATCAACAACAGCATACGTAACATCAACAAGACCAAGGAATTGACCTCCAAGCTCAACGATCAGATGACTTCCCAGAAGAAGATAACCAAGGCGTCGGAGGATCCCGTTATCGCAATCAGGTCGCTGAGGCTGCGTAACACCCAGGCTCAGGTGGATCAGTACCTGACCAACAATATCAACGACGCCGAGAAGTGGCTCGAGAGCACCGAGGACGCGCTGAACAACATCGATTCCGCGCTTGAGGATGCGTACAATCTTTTTGTACAGGGAGCGAACGGCGACAGCACGATAGCAGATAAGAAGGAAATCCTGGCGTCGCTTCAGGCCCTCGTCAGCGAGGTATATCAGGAGGCGAATGCGGACTTCAACGGCAGGACGCTCTTCACCGGATACAAGACCGGCTCCACCCTCACGTTTACCGAGGACGTGGATACGGAATACACCATCACCGAGCCGGTTAACTCCACCGACATCAGGGAAAAGACGTTTTATTCCACCGCTACGGCGGCGCCCTCTACATTGGGCACCGTTTCCGTGGACGACGATGGAAACCTGACCATAACAGATGACGGAACCACGACTACCTACGATGGTGACGAAGAGGTCACCTATGCCGAGGAGTACAACTACAACGTGATAAGGCTCTCATATGATGACCTCGACACGAGCGACACCATCACCAAGCCGGGTGACCTTTACTACTACAACGAGAGCACCGGAAAGACTGTAGGATTCAGTTCGACGGTGGTTTGCCTGGACACCTACGAGGACTTCGTAGACCTCGCCGAGTCCGGATCGGTAGACGAGGACAGCGTGTACTTCATCTACGAGACCGGAGAGATGGTCCTTAACGACACGGTTAACTCCTATCTCAACGCGCATCCCGACTTCTCGCTCTATGTGACCTACACCAAGAGCGGCTTCGATAAGGACGAGATTCGTCCCGAGATGTACTTCTCCTGCACGGACAACACCAACGGCATCACCTATACCAAGGAGGATCAGCCGATCGAGTACACCATTTCGGATAACACCACCCTCGAGGTCAACAAGCAGGGCGACGAGTTCCTGACCGCAGACTTCTACAGGGACATCGAGGAGCTCTCATACGCGATGCAGCAGGTCACCGATGCGCAGGCCAAGGTGGACGAGATTCAGAGCATGATAGACTCCTCGGCATACTCCGGACAGGAGGGAGCCCAGAGTTATCTGTCAAATCTTTTGGCAGCAGCTCAATCAGAGCTTGACTACGCCACGGATAACGTGAATAATTTATTTAGCAACGGAATCTCCTACACTCAGAGTTATCTGACAGATGTGGCCAACGCCGACGCGGACGTGGGAAATAAGATGAGTCAGCTGGAGCTGGTAGAGACCCGAATGACCAACCAGCAGACCACTGTGGAGGCATTGATTGCCGATAATGAGAACGAAGAGTTGACGGAGATTGTCATCAAGTATACTGCGGCGTATAACGCGTATGAATCCGCATTGCTTGCCGCCAGCAAGGCCAGTGAAAACACATTGCTGGACTACCTGTAAGATTAAGGGCAATGCGACCAAAAGAAAGGAAAGGAATCCAAACATGAAGATTAACACGAGAATTTTCGGGGAAATTGACATCGACGACGAGAAAATCATCGAATTTGACAACGGTATCATCGGATTTCCTCTCTACAAGAGATTTACCCTGATCTACGACGTAGAGAACGAGCAGGACGCATCCATCATCTGGCTGCAGTCGGTGGACGAGGCCACGCTCGCCCTTCCGATCATCAATCCCCTGCTCATCAAGGACGATTACGACCCCACTATTGAGGATCAGTTCCTCGAGCCGCTCGGAGAGCTCAATCCGGACGAGACTCTGATTTTCGTAACCGTAACGGTTCCTTCAGACATAAAGAAGATGACCATTAACCTCCGTGCGCCCATCATTGTAAATGCGGCGAACAAGAAGGCTGTGCAGCTTATTATCGAGGATGATCTTCCGGTTAGATTTCCGATTTACGACCTCCTCTCCGAAAGAAACGAAAAGGCGAAGGAGGGCGAATAAATGCTGGCATTAACTAGAAGAAAGGGCGAGGCCCTCATTATAAACAACAACATCGAGATCACTGTTCTGGACATAAAGGGCGATCAGGTGAAGATCGGTATCCAGGCTCCCAGGGAGATTCCCGTATACCGAAAGGAAGTATATCTCCAGATTCAGGATGTAAACAAGGAAGCCACGAGCGCGGGCGCCGTGGATGAGTTAAAAAATCTTTTTAAGAAATAGTCGGTTAAACTTTTTTGTTTTTTGTCCGATATAGCAATTACAGAAATAGTATGCGCCATGCTCTCTCAAAACAGAGGGAGGACAGAATCACAAGGAGGTGTTTTATATGGCAGTAGATGCAATCGGAGGAGTAACTTCCTCAAGCGCATATACAGGAGGAGTTACCACGCAGCCGGATGTGGTACAGGTGCCGAAAACAAGGACAGTTGAAGCCCCCGCAGCTACCGGTGAAGAGACAGGTGAGTACAGTCCCGCCGGCCCCGCCAATGCGAACGGATTTGAAGTTACGGATTCGGGCAAGGTGCAGAATCAGGCGGCCGATACCACAGAGGCTCTGAAGAAGGCGGTTGATGAGATTAACAGCAAGGCCAGTAATTCAGAGGCTCAGTTTTCTGTGCATGAAGGTACCAATCGAATCATGGTTAAGATCGTAGATAAGGAAACCAAGAAGGTAATCAAGGAATTCCCGCCCGAGAAGACGCTGGACATGATTGCCAAGGCCTGGGAGCTGGCCGGTCTTACTGTGGATGAACGCAGATAAGGAGGAGAGGATATGTCAGTCAGATTAACAGGACTTTCATCGGGACTTGACACGGATTCCATCGTTAGCGAGTTGGTATCTGCTTATTCTTACAAGGTTGAAAGTTACGAGAAAGATAAGACGCTTTTGGAGTGGACCGGAGACGCGTGGGATTCCCTGAACTCCGATGTATATTCGTTCTATACCAAGCAGCTGGGCACGATGCGTATGCAGAGCGCGTACACATCTATGACTACCAGTGTTTCTGATGAGACGGCGGCTTCTGTAACCGCCTCGTCTTCGGCAGTTGAGGGCTCAATGAGCCTGAGCATCAATAACCTCGCCAGCAGTGGATATCTCACCGGCGGCGTGGTAGGCGACGGCGATCAGGGATACACCAGCAGCACTACGCTCGAGGAGATGGGCTACACCGGAGGCGACGCCACCATCGACGTTACCATCGGAGACAGCACCACTTCCATCACGTTGAGCGCCAGCTCGACCATATCGGACGTGGTAAGCCAGTTTAAGGCAGCGGGCCTCACCGCCAGCTTCGATACCACGAATCAGAGATTCTTCCTGTCGTCATCGCAGTCCGGCGAGGACTATGATTTCGACGTGACCGCCAATTCGGACAGCGAAGATGCCACGGCAGCGCTCCAGACCCTGGGTCTGTACTACACGACAGAGGGACAGAACGGGGCGTCGGATGACGGTACCTATAACTATGCGACGAAGGTGGACGGCGAGGATGCGGAGATTACCCTTAACGGAGCGACCTTCACATCCAGCAGCAACGTGTTCTCGGTTAACGGTCTCACGATTACGGCCAAGGCCGAGACGAGTTCGGCCCTTTCGATAACCACGTCGCAGGATTCCGAAAGTATTTACGACAAGATTAAGTCATTCCTGTCGGAGTATAACGATCTTATAAACAACATGACGTCTCTTTACAATGCAGATTCGGCCAAGGGCTACGAGCCCCTTACGGACGATGAGAAAGACGCCATGAGTGACACGGAGATTGAGAAGTGGGAGACCAAGATTAAGGACGCATTGCTCCGTCGTGACGGAACGCTGAATTCCCTTATATCGTCACTTACGTCCGCTATGTCCGCTTCGTACTATATCAACGAGGACGGAGCTATCAGATATAACTCCAGTCTGGGAGGATACACCCTGGACGGCTCCACCCTTCTGACTCTGTCGGACGGAACTGAAGTAACCAGCTCCTCGCAGTTGAGCAGCTATGTCTCCGAGATTAACAGCGACGATGACGATACCAACGACTTCACGCGTTACAGCCTGTCTTCGTTCGGAATCTCCACGCTGGGATATATTTCGGCGGCCGACAATGAGCAGTATGCTTACCACATTGACGGCGACGAGGATGATGACGATACGTCCGCGAACACCGATAAGCTCCTGACTGCGATTAACTCCAATCCGGATGTGGTAAAGAATTTCTTTTCGGCCCTTATCAGTGACGTGTATAAGACCACCAGCAATAAGATGGCCTCCAGCTCCGTCAGCAGTGCATATACTGTGTATAACGACAAGCAGATGGACGATGAGATGGACGAGATCGAAGACAAGATCGACGATTGGCAGGAGAAGCTCGAGGAGCTCGAGGACTACTGGTACAGCAAGTTCTCCGCAATGGAGACGGCGCTGGCATCTCTCCAGGCTGAGCAGTCATCTTTGGCTAGTCTGCTCGGAGGCTGATAGAAGGGGATAGAGAAATAACACTGGGAGGAGTAACATGAACCAACAGCAGGCATATAACACATACATGAGGAACAAGATTCTCACGGCCAGCCCAGGAGAGCTTACACTTATGCTTTATGAGGGATGCATTCGTTTCATCAATATTGCCGCCAACGGCATCGATGAGAACGATCTGCAGAAGACTCATAATCATATTCTCAAGGCGGAGGCGGTTATAAGTGAGCTTCAGAGTACCCTCAATTATAAGTATCCTGTAGCCAATGACTTCAATAACATCTACGTATATGTAAAGCAGAGGCTGGTGGAAGCCAACATGAACAAGGACAAAGAGATCCTTGAAGAGGTTGCCAGGCATATGCGTTCACTCAGGGATACCTGGAAAGAGGTCATGAAGAGAGCACCGTCGCAGCGCGCATAGGGTTGGGCCGCGCGGACGTGAAAACGGGATACGTTTAGAAGAGGAGATCTGATGGAAGAGCAGTATTTATCCGTTATGATTCGAAGCCTGGAGAAGAAGAGTCGAATACTCGACGGCGTTATCCGGGAGAACGAGATACAGAGCGAGCTTTTCGGACGCAACGACAGGGAGTCTGAGGACGAGATTAATGCGTGCATCGAAAGAAAGGGCGAGCTTATCGACGAGCTCGACAAGCTGGACGAGGGTTTTACCACGCTCTTCGAGAAGGTCGAGAGGGAGCTTAAGGACAATTCGGTTCAATACGCTCCCCAGATTTCCAGGATGCAGGAGCTCATACGCAAGGTAACGGATCAGAGCGTGAAGATCGAGGCCCAGGAGAGGCAGAATCACACGCTGGCCAGCCGATACTTCAGCGGAGCCCATAAGCGTGTTAACGAGAAGCGCGCCACCAGGAATGCTGCAGATGTATATAGGAAGAACATGAAGAAGATCTCCGTGATTGCGCCACAGTTCATGGACCGCAAGAAATAGGCGGTATAACAGATAGCAAATGAAAAAAAATTCAAATTTTTTCATTTAAGCTATAAAGTATCGGAAAAAGGCTCCGATATATAAGACAAGTAAGCAAGTTACCGGCAGTTGAATTCAAACGGAGCGTACGGCCGGACGAAAACAAACTGTCAAGCCACTTACAAACTAAGCAAATGTGGCAAGGACGCCACAGTATTTTCAAGGAGGAATTATTATGGTAGTACAGCACAATCTTACAGCAATGAACACAAACAGGCAGTTAGGTCTCTCAACTGACAAGTTAGCAAAGTCGACTGAGAAACTGTCATCCGGATATCGCATCAACCGCGCAGGCGATGACGCTGCAGGTCTTGCAATTTCCGAGAAGATGAGAAGCCAGATTCGTGGCCTCGACCAGGCATCCACCAACGCTCAGGACGGTATTTCCCTTATACAGGTAGCTGAAGGTGCGTTAAATGAGACTCACGACATTCTCCAGAGAATGAACGAGCTCGCTACGCAGGCAGCTAACGACACAAATACCTCTCTTGACCGTAACGACATTCAGCTTGAGATCGATGCTCTTACTTCTGAGATTGATCGTATTCAGAGCACCACAATGTTCAATACGATGAACCTTCTGGACGGCTCCTTCACTGGAAAGAACCTTCAGATCGGTTCCCTCTCCGGACAGAACATCTCTATCTCTATCAGCAACATGAATGCTTCCAGTCTTGGTGTAAATGGTCTTTCCATGAACTCCTTCACACTCGCTGGAAACGCTATGACCAAGATTCAGTCAGCTATTGACAACGTATCTCTTCAGAGAGCTGCACTTGGTGCATTGCAGAACAGACTCGAGCACACCATCAAGAACCTGGATACCGCATCCGAGAACACTTCAGCCGCAGAGAGCCGCATCCGCGACGTCGACATGGCAGAAGAGATGGTTACCTACAGCAACACCAACATCCTTGCTCAGGCAGGTCAGTCCATGTTGGCACAGGCTAATCAGGCTAACCAGGGTGTACTCTCAATTCTGGGATAATTTTGAACTGGATTATCAGAAAAGGGCCGATCTTCGGATCGGCTCTTTTTCGTTGCGCAATTTTAGGGTTTTTTGGAAACGGGCGGTCGAATCGATTAGTAGACGCCCAGGTCGAATACGTAGGAGTGCTCGTATCTGCCGGCGTTTAGCGTGAGCGCATTGCCGGTCCCGGCGCAGTTTCCCGAGGCCAGGAAGTCCCGGCATTCCGACAGCAGTCGGATGGTTATTAGATACTCGACCCCGCGGTCGAAGCCGCTTTGTCCTTCGACGTTTTCGATGTCGCGAAGATATTGGCCGGGGCGCAGGGTGTAGCGCCGCTGGTCGGTGTAGAGGAGCCTTTCGCCGAAGGCTTCTTTCATTTTCGTCAGGGCTTCCTCGTCCTCGGTCGAACAGAAGATATACTCGTAGCTGCCGCGTTCGGACTCGATCTCGCGGATTTTGTCGATAATCATCTCGGGAGAGGCCATTATCGAGTGGTTGGGGCGTTTGTTCGCGGTGTAGTCCGTGCCGCGGATGAGCACGCCCAGAGTCTTCTCCGGATGAGGGAGGAATCTGTCGAATGCGTCGTCCACCCGTGTCCTTACGGCGTCGTTGTAGAAGGGGGCGCTTCCCAGCTCGACCACGTCGTAGCGGCTGATCTTCTTCATGAGATAGCGGATGCCGTAGGTGGTGTTCAGGGGAGGCGAGAGCGTTACGCTCTTCGCATTGGCGGCCTCTTCGAGCGAGTGTCCCGCCGGCTGGCCGAAGAACTTGCCCCAGATGTCGTCGCCCGGGTAATCCGAATAAATCGAGCGGTCGGAGGACGTTATCCGGACGAGCGGGATGTAGCCCTGCGCGGCGATGAAAGCTGCGGTCTCCGATACGTTGGAGGTCATTGCGAAAAGCCCCAGGAAGCTGAAGCCGCCGTCGATTATAAAGTACCTGTTCTCCGGGAAGTCCTCTCCACGCGACTCCCTCACGCAGAAGCAATACAGCATAATCATCGCCTCGTCGTACGAGAATATGCCTGCCTCGGCGCGCTCAGGAGCGCCCTTTGGTCGCGACAGGAAGGTTCCCAGGAACATGGTCTTTCCGGTGGCGTATTGCTCTATGCAGGTCCCGTCGTTGGTAACAATGTACCTGAGCGGGAGCTCGTACGGCTGAAGCGAGAGGGTATTGAGGAAGTCGTCCCACTCATCGCCGTAGAGAATCACAGTGCCGTCGAAGTCCTGCAGGCACTCGGTGAGAATTAGGAAGCTGAACTCGTTTAGCTCCTTGAGGACGATGGAGTCATAGTCTTTGAATATCCGGGTGTCAATGAGAGAACGGTCCCCGTGATATCTGTGAGAGTAAAAGGTTGAAAAATATTTTACCAAAAACAGCGGGTTCCCCTCGGAATCGAGCACGGGAATCACGCCGTCATCTTTTATGTACGGGTTAAGATAAGCGTCGCGGAATACGCTTGTGCCGGCCACGAGCCGGCAATCGTCCGTGCCGGGGGAGTCCATACGTGTCGCCAGGCTGTCGCGAAAGCCCTCGGAGCGCGCAGAGGCCTGGTTGACATAAATCCCTAGACCGTCTTCGAAGGTTATACATATCAGGTCGTCTGCATGGTTATCGTCGCTGAAGAAATCCGTGATTATCGGAACAAGCTCGTCGAGAGGAGCCTGCGGAAGGTTATATATTCCGCCTTTTACCGTAGTTATCAAAGCATTACCCTCGTTTGGAAACTATTTGATGCGGGCCGACATCGCGGCGCAGGCGCGTGCCGGCGCCGGGTTTGTCCGCCTTCCACATTATAACACACGTATTGAAACCGACCGCTAAATCTTGTAAAATTTAAACATGAAGATACTTTATGTACAAATACTAAAAGGTATAAGGGATTTTCTGTGGGGGCTCGTCGAGGCGGGGTATGATGTTTCCGAGGTGGAGTGTCCGGAGATGGATCCGAACTTCGAGTCCGGGGAGGGGCTTAAGATAATAGCCCAAGCTCTGGATGAGAACGACTTCGACATGGTCGTCGCCCAGGCTTTTTTGCCGGGAGTATCGGATCTTTGCGAGGAGAGGGGGATTTACTTCCTTTCATGGACGTACGACTCTCCGCTTACGGCGTTCTATTGCGAATCACTGAAAAATCAGCACAACATAACCTTCGCGTTCGATAAGAGGGAGGCCGAGGGCCTGAGCGCCCGTGGGGGCGCCAATGTGTATCACATGCCCCTGGCATGTAATCTTTCCCGCGTCGGCGCGCTGGAGATAGTGGAAGGCGACGAGGAGAAGTACGGGGCGGAGGTGTCCTTCGTCGGCTCGTTGTACTCCGAGAATTTCTACGACCTGGTAATAGCGCAGCTGCCCGATGCTGAGAGGGACGAGCTGAAGATGACGCTCTTCCCTCAGGTGTGCAACTACCATAAGGAGAAGGTCTGGCCGCGTATTTCCGACAAGCTGTTCGACGCGCTCGAGGATGTAATCGCCAACAATTTCTTCCGCAGCTTCGACATGGATCTAAAGACCTACATAGGGCTGAACATATACGTGCACAAGCTGGCGCAGGTCGACAGGGTTACGGCGCTGAACGCGTTGGCGGCCCATTTCGACACCAGCCTCTTTACCAACAAGGGCTCGGAGTACCTGACGAACGTGAGAGTCAGGCCCTTCGTGGACTATTACTCTGAAATGAGTAAGGTCTTTTACCTCAGCAGGATAAATCTAAACCTTACCAACCCTTCTATACGCACGGGTATTCCGCAGAGGATATTCGACGTGATGGGATGTGGCGGCTTTATGTTAACCAACTACCAGCCCGAGATTGAGGAGCAATTCGAGATTGGCAAGGAGATAGAGGTGTTCTACGACGTGGACGACCTCATAAAGAAGACGGAGTACTACCTCGGCCACGAGAGGGAGAGGCTGGAGATTTCGCTGAACGGCTATAAGGCGATCAGGGACAGGCACTCCATGGCCGGCAGGGTTGGGAGGATAATGGAGATCGCGCAGAGTGTTATAAAGGGGAATTCGGAGGAGTAGACTTTGAACATATTGTTTCTGGACTGGGGCGCATTCGGCAAGGAGCCGTGCATCAGGGCGTTAGAGGGCATGGGGCATAAGATATGCCGGTTTATACACGCAGACTATCAGGAGAGGCTTTCCGTGGAGTTCGACGCGGCATTTGACGAGTTTGTGGACAGGGAGAGGGCGGATATATGCTTCTCCTTTAATTTCTATCCCATTGTGGCGGAGGCCTGCCACAGGAACGGGATCAAGTACATCTCCGTGGTGTACGACAGCCCGCTCATAAACGTGTTCTCCTATAAGGTGCTCCACCCCACCAACTACGTGTTCCTCTTCGACAGCGCCATGTACGAGCGTCTGAAAAATGGCGGTATAAACACTGTCCACTACATGCCGCTGGCGTCGGAGGTGTTCACTCCCGACCCGAATGCGGATAAGCGTCTCACGCAGAAGATTGCGGACGTGTCCTTCGTGGGATCTTTGTACAACGAGGACCACAACCTCTACGAGAGGATGGAGGAGAAGCTCGACGACTACACCCGGGGCTACCTGGAGGCCGTGATGGAGGCCCAGCTCCGCGTGTACGGATATAATTTCACCGAGGAGATGCTGACCCGCGATATACTTGATAAGATGGTCGAGGCCTGCGCCTACAGCGCGGCGCCGGACGGAGCGCAGACACTGGAGTACGTGTACGCCAATTACTTCCTCGGACGTAAGATGACGCAGATAGAGAGGCGCCGCCTGCTCACCGCATTGGCGTCCCGTTTCGACGTGAGTCTCTTCACCCTGAATAAGGACGCCGTCATTCCGCGCGCCACGAACTACGGCGCCGTGGACTACTACACGGAGATGCCCTATGTTTTCAGGGGCAGCAGGATAAACATGAACATAACTCTTCGGAGCATATACAACGGAATACCCCTTAGGGCCATGGACATAATGGCCGCGGGGGGATTCCTCATGACGAACTTCCAGGCGGACTTCCTCAGACACTTCAAGCCGGGTGAGGAGTTCGTGTACTACGAGTCGCAGGACGACCTGATGGCGAAGACGGAGTACTATCTGTCGCACGAGTCCGAGAGGGCGGACATCGCCGCCGCCGGGCAGGAGGCGATTAGAAAGAACCACTCGTTCGAGGTAAGGATGAGGGAGATTTTCGAGCTCGTCACGGGAAGCGGAGAGGAATGATAATATGAAGAAAGTAAGCGTTTTAGTGCCTTGCTATAACACCAAGGACACCATAGAGAGATGTGCCACATCGCTCCTGAATCAGACCATCGGCAAGGAGAACATGGAGATCTTCCTGATAGACGACTGCTCCACGGACGACACCTACGAGGAGCTCAAGCGGTGGGAGGCCATGTATCCCGGAATTATATTCGCGGTCAGGACGCCTCAGAACTGTCAGTGCGGCGGGGCGCGCAATTACGCGACGCCTATGACCACCGGCCGCTACATCGGATACTGCGACGCCGACGACTGGGCGGAGCCCCTTATGTACGAGCACATGTACGAGGCCGCGGAGAAATACGGCTGCGACGCGGTATGCTGCCGGTACACCAAGGACAGGGAGTATAAGCTAAACGACGACGTGCGATACGATCCCACCAAAGAGGACCGGGTCATCGACATAAAAACCGACGAGGTGCGCAGCGAGCTCATCGCGCTGAACTACATCGACTTCGGCGTTTGGAATCACCTGTACAGCAGGGACCTGATTGTCGGCAAAAACGTGTACGCTCCCGACGGGAAGGCCTATGAGGACGTCTTCTTTACGACGCAGATATACATGTACATGCAGAAGCTGTATATGATAGAGGAGCAGTTGTATCATTATTATGTAAACGACACGTCGATAGTCCGCTCCATGGACAGGCCGCACCACGAGGACTTCTTCGAGGTGGGCAGGATGCGCTATAAGCTGATCGAGGACATCGGCGGCTTCGAGCGCTGCGGGGAGGCGTTCCGCTTCGACATATTGCTGACGTATTACCTGTCGGGTCTGAAACTCCTTTCGCTCCGCTACTCCAATCCCCCGTATGCGCGGTTCCTGGAGCTGGTGGAGAACACCCGCAGGTGGACCGGTGATACCTATCGTACCAGCGAATACGTTTCAAGGATGTGTACGGACTTCCAGAAGGTTCAATTATCTCTGCTCGATAAGGACCTTAGCGAGGAGGAGTTCCGCAGCGTCTGTGAAATAACACGCAAATACTTCTCCGAGGGGCAGAATGTATGAAAAAGTCGCCGTAGAAGGTTGAGTTTTTCAGACTTTTAACCGATAATGTATTTAGCGGCGGTTTTAGCAGCCCATTGACTGCTTAAAGAAGAAAATCCGTCGGGGACATGGATACATTTAATTAATATACAAACGGGAGATAAGATATGGAAGATCAGAACATGGAAGAACTCAGACAGCAGCAGAAAGAGGCGCTCATCACCACGCATGAGTATATCCAGAAGCTCTTCGACGCCATTCCTAAGGTGAACAATGAGCTTCGCGGACAGATGCTCGACGACACGGAGGAGTATCTTAACGCCATCCTTAACGGCGTGAACTTCGTGACGGAGGTCTTCAACCGCACCATGGATTACGTGAACGCCGACGAAGTCCTCGTAGATAAGGAGAAACTCAACGAGTACGTTCTTCGTTTCATGGCCGAGTATAAGAACGGGTCGAAGGCGGCCATCGCCGACTCGCTGGAGAATGATATCCTGGTATACCTGCAGTCTTTTGATGAGGCCATACAGAAGACCTGCTATTAAGTTCAGCTGACGTTTTTAGGTCGTCGTACCACAGGGCGAATGTTCCGGGGTGCGGCGGCTTTTTAGGTTAGGAGTACCTGCTATGAAAAAGATAAGCATAATCGTACCGGTTCATAACTCGGTGGACTTCCTTCCCGAGTGCTGGAATTCCCTGAAGACCCAGACCATGGGCACTGCGGACCTCGAGTTCATATTCGTGGACGACGCATCCACGGACGGAGGAGCCACGGTGGAGATGATTCGCGGCTTCAGGGAGGAGTGTCCCGACAGTGTGAAGGTCATCGAGCTGGAGCACAATCTGCGCCAGGGAGGGGCCAGAAATGCCGGCATGGAGGTCGCCACCGGCGAGTTCATCGAGTTCGTCGACTCCGACGACATGCTCACCCCTAACGCGTGCGAGTTCCTCTACAACAAGGCCGTGGAGAGCGGCGCCGACATAGTGGAGTTCAATAACTACAACGTCATGGACGACGGAACGGCCGAGCTTTCGGTAAAGGTCGAGGAGGCCGCATTCTATGAGATCGACGACAGCAACCGTTCGCAGTTTCTGGCGCTCGGAGTCCTCGACTGCGGCTGCTGGAATAAGCTCTACAGGCACGACTTCGTGAAAGAGGTGGGCAGCAGGTATGCGGAGCACAAGGTCTATGAGGAGCCGCTCTTCGTGTTCCCGCTGATATTGCGGGCCCGCAGGGTATGCCTCTGCGAGGAGGCTCTTTACAAGTGGATGTACAGGGACAGCGGAACGACCGTGGCAGAGGGAGGCAAGCGCCTCGTCGACAATGTGGATGTCCAGGAGGCCCTCATGGATTACCTGCAGGGCTTCGGCGATGATTTTCGTAAGTACTATCGTGAAATCGAGAAGTACTTCGCCGTGTTCTACTACTCGCTCACGCTGAGGAATGCGGCTATCGATGCGAATGCCGATTTCACATACGAGGACTTCAACCGCATGAACGCCCGTATGCGCAGGCTCTTTCCCGATATCGCCGGCAATCCCTACCTGAAGAACGCAGATGTGACGACCGAGGTTTCGCTCGGATTCATCAGAAAGGACGCGGCCTCGCAGGGGGAGCTTCACGAAATGCTGGACGGCCTTCGCGCGGTTATAGAAAAGCGGCTGACCACATTCATCGTCGCGGTGCGCAATGTGGCGGGCGGCGACGCGGAGCGCCTTATCGACTCACTGTCGGATCAGAGCGTTGGAAGGGTGGCGATTAAGTCTGTGATTATCGACGGCGGCGCGCCGCTTAACGTGGACGAAATCGGAGAGGATGACTACGTCATCTTCGCGGACTCCTCGATGATATTCGCCCGCGATGCCATCGAACAGCTCGACGACATCATAAAGAGGAGCCACGCCGACGCACTCCAGTACGTGGTATCCGGGGTCGGGCGCGGGTTCCTTAACCACAGGCGGGACAGGGCCTGTGCGAAGGGTTGGGACAGATACGACCTCTTCGGGCGCGACGGACTGAACGCGCTTTTGAGTGGCAGGGCGCTGGACGAGCGGGCGACCGGCAAGGTCATCCGGGGCGGCGCACTCAGGAGGCTGGCCGGATTGTCGGCGAATGCCGACGGGGGCTGGGGAAGATGGAGTCTCTCGGATTATGTAAACCTGAGGGGCGTGTGCGTTACGGCCGCGGATTTGGCGTATAAGGTCGTGCCGCCGGCAGGCCGGCGCGAGCAGGGGCCGGCGGATCCCCAGGCGGCCATCGATATGATTAACGATGCGATGAACGAGCTGGGCGCGCTCATGGACTATCCCGCCGTGAGGGGCGGCTGCATGGAGGCGCTCGAGTATCATTTTATAAAGAAGGTGACGGGCGAGATCACGGACTGCGTGCTGGCTCTCGACGAGGCGGTGGCCTTCGAGCTCGTGAAGTTCGTGGGCGACACGGTCAGGGCGGTGTTCCCGAACTGGCTGGCCAATAACCTCATATATAAGGAGGGCAGGGAGCTGATGGATGCGCTGAGGCTCTACGCCATCTCTTTCGAGGATGCGGCGAAGATGATGGAGTACGTGCGGGAGAAGGGGCTGGACGCGCGGGAGCTGCCCGGCGTGAGCGTCGTGATTCCCACGCACGAGAGGCCGGTGAAGCTGCGCGAGGCCGTGGAGAGCATCGCCATTCAGACGCTCGGGAAGCTGGAGATCATCATGGTGGACGACGCCTCGAACGACAATACGCCCGAGGCCGCGCAGGCGCTGGTGGAGGAGTACACGGCGCTGGGATACGACATCCGATATATACGCAACGAGAAGAACATGGGGACGTCCTACACGAAGAACGCAGGCATAAGGGTCGCCAAGTACGACTACGTGGCGTACTGCGATGACGACGACCTGTGCAGGGCGGACAAGCTGGAAAAGCAGCTCAGGGCGCTTCTGAAGGAGCCGGAGGCCGGGTTCTGCTACTGCGAGGCGGTCTATCACCTGGTCGAGTCCGACGCGCCGGGGTTCATACCAGACAGGAGGCTTCCTTCTTATAGAAAGGAGGGGTATATCTACCCGCAGCTGCTCCCGAAGAACATAGTGGAGGGGCCGACCATGATGTATCGCAGGGAGGTGCTCGAGGAGGCCGGGCTTTTCGCCGAGGACCTCAGGGTATTCGAGGACTGGGATCTGGCGCTCCGGCTTTCGGAGAACAGGCCGGTGGTCTTCGTGGACGAGCCACTTTACGATTACTACCAGAGCGTGCTGAGCCTGGCGCACTACACGGACAAGAGCCAGATGACGTCGGCAAACGACAGCATCGACAGGTTTTATGCGAAGTACGCGGAGGTGAAGAAGACCTACGGGCTCAAGCCGTCGGTTCGCACGTAGAGAACTATCCTAATTTAGATATAGGAAATTTTGGGCAAAAAAATCCCGCTTCGGTTAACATCGAAACGGGATTTTATCTACCTGCTGAGAAGAGCATGCCTGCGTACTGGCTGGTAGCGTATGGGGCAGTGAAGTTGTGCCCGGGATTCTTATAGGCGCATATCTTCTTATCCACGAAGTCTATCGGGTTAAGAGATGTGCGGACCGCCAGTCGGGATACCGTGTTCTTGAAGCGGTTCAGTGTGTCGAGGGATTCCTTCCAGTTCGAATCCGATGCCGCATCCGTGAGGAGGGCCCTGTCGATGTTGATGGATCCGTCTTCGTCGAACTCGAGGCCCATCGGCATGAGGTCGTCGGTGTATCTCTGAGCGACTCCGGTCACGAGGTTTTTGAGCTTGTTCATCTCGGTGTTGGTGCCACTGTACCGGTTCGCCACGTCGGCGAGGTTGTTATAGGCATCTACGAGGGTGGTCACATTGTCGGCCACTGCTTCTGCATCGGACTTGAAGTCGATGGTGACGGGGCCGTCGGATGTGGGCTCGTGGAGAGTGATCTCAAATGCCTTATTTATGGTGAAGTTGTTCGAGTAACTCGAGTGCGGTGCGCCGTTCAGCGTGAACGAGGAGTTCGATGCGGGACGGGAGACGTTATCGAGCTGCAGTATATTCATGGCGAACTTGGAACGCTCTGTCTCGTCTGCCGAAATCTCGAAGAGCGAGGTCTCGTTCGCGGTGAGTCCGGTCTGCTGCGATTCCATGCGAATCGCACTCTGTCCGTTCGCGTTCTCAATCACCTGAGCATTAATGCCGAGCTTGGCGTTGGTAATGAGGTTCGCCAGTCGGGAGTTGATGTTATAGTTCGTGTCGCCGACCTTTACGGAGAATTCGAAGGTGAACGCTGTCTGATTCGCCTTAAGATCGAAGGAGTAATCGCCGGGCGCCAGGGACAGGCCGCTGTTATTAAGGAAGGCACTGGTGTTAACCTGGGTCTGCGCGAGCTTCTCTACGTCGATATCGAAGCTGCCCGCACCGCCGGCCGATTCGCCCTCGCCGAGGTACTCAACGGAAACGCGGGAGTCGTCTGTGGAATAGGCTATCTTCTTCTTGAAGTCGCCCTCGTCCTCGTCGAAGTTCTCGTTAAGGGACGACAATGCGTTCTGAATGCCTCTGGAGGCCTCTTTAATATCAATGGCGAAACGCTGGGCTTCATCGGGATTGACCAGCTTATACAGAGGGGATTCTTTATTTACTTTTAAAATGGAATTATAGACGTTACGAAGATCGCTCTTCTTATGCGTGTCATAACGCGTCGGCGAAAGCGATTTACCGTATGTCGTCATATAGTAATTATAGGCGTTATCTACTACTGCCATTCGACTCCCCTCCTTTCGTCCATGATTTCGGGGACAGTAAAGTCCATTTACCTAGCCTGATTTTACCACCCCCTATAGGTGTTTGTCACGCAGAAATTGAAGCGAAAACCGCTGTTTAGCGCAATTTTGTGAATTATTACCTAAGGATTTAAGAAAGCGTTGTTAAAAAAGTTGTGGCAATTGAGCGAAAAGTATGTTAAAATACTACTCCAAACACCTGAAAAAACGGTTGACTCGGGCTTTTAGGTGTGTTATAGTAGTTGGGCAAAAGCAATAGGCTTTTTTTTTATGCTCAATTTTTAGATTATTTTTGAAACCGGACGGAGGTGGAAACGGTGCGAGTAAAGATCACATTGGCATGCACAGAATGCCAGAACCGCAACTATGACATGACCAAGGATAAGAGGAATCATCCCGACAGGATGGAAACCAAGAAGTATTGCAAATTCTGCAAGACGCACACGTTACATAAGGAAACCAAGTAACAGGTAAGGAGACGCTATGGCGCAGAGCAACGAAAACGCGAACAAGGTAAGTTGGTGGGATGGCCTCAGGGCCGAGTTCAACAAGATTATCTGGCCCGACAGAGAGTCGGTAAGCAAGCAGACGGTGGCTGTGGTTGTCACATCTGTTATTGTGGGTGTGTTGATTGCGTTCATCGATACTATAGTTAAGTACGGAATCGACTGGTTTATCGCTTTATAGGGAGGAGGATGCATATGGATCAGGAGCAGGAAGCTCGCTGGTATGTCGTCCACACCTATTCCGGCTATGAGATGAAGGTCAAGAACAACATCGAGAGAACCATCAAGAACAGAGACCTTGGAAATGAAATCATAGAGGTTAGGGTTCCCATGCAGGAAGTCGTCGAGATTAAAGACGGCAAGGCGACACCGGCTAAGAAGAAACTATTTCCCGGATACGTTCTCATCAACATGGTGATGAACGATGAGACCTGGTACGTGGTTCGTAACACCCGTGGTGTAACGGGATTTGTTGGACCCGGATCCAAGCCCGTGCCCCTCACTGAGGCCGAGATGAGGCCTCTGGGCATTAAGGTTGAGGATATAGTTGCTGATTTTGCGGTCGGAGATACCATCGCTGTGATCGGCGGAGTCTGGAAGGATACCGTCGGAGTCGTACAGGCGATGAACCCCGGAAAGCAGACAGTTACTATCAATGTGGAGCTCTTCGGAAGGGAGACCCCCGTAGAGATAAGCTTCGCAGAAGTTCAAAAGATGTAAAACGCACGGAACGGAGAGATTCGTTCCATTGGCGTATTGCATATAGGTTTTTTATTTTATACGAATAAGGAGATGATATCATGGCTAAGAAAGTAGAGGGTTATATCAAGCTGCAGATACCTGCCGGCAAGGCAACACCTGCACCGCCTGTTGGCCCCGCATTAGGACAGCACGGTGTGAACATCGTGGCCTTCACCAAGGAGTTTAACGCTCGTACCGCCGATCAGGGTGATCTTATTATCCCCGTAGTTATCACGGTATACGCAGATAAGAGCTTTAGCTTCATCACGAAGACCCCGCCCGCACCCGTTCTCATCAAGAAGGCATGCAAGATCCAGTCAGGATCCGGCGAGCCTAACAAGACCAAGGTGGCGACTATCACCAGAGCTCAGCTTGAGGAGATTGCGCAGACTAAGATGAAGGATCTTAACGCAGCTTCTCTGGACGCCGCAGTCAGCATGATTGCAGGCACATGCCGAAGCATGGGCGTAACAGTAGCAGACTAATTTTTTAGTTCAGTGGGAGGGCCTTAGGCCCGCCATACCACAGGAGGTTATTTATGAAACACAGTAAGAGATTTACTGAGGGCGCAGCTAAGATCGAAAGAGAAAAGCTCTACGATAGCGAAGAGGCTATTACCCTCGTAAAGCAGAATGCAAACGCTAAGTTCGATGAGACCATCGAGGCACACATCCGTACCGGTTGTGACGGACGTCACGCCGAGCAGCAGATTCGTGGTGCTGTAGTACTTCCTCACGGAACAGGTAAGACCATTCGCATCCTGGTATTCGCCAAGGGCGAGAAGGTCGACGAGGCTGAGCAGGCCGGAGCTGACTATGTTGGCGGCGAGGAGCTCATCCCCAAGATTCAGAACGATGGTTGGTTCGAATTCGATGCAGTAATCGCTACACCGGACATGATGGGCGTTGTTGGACGTCTCGGTAGGGTGCCCGGACCCAAGGGTCTTATGCCCAACCCCAAGGCAGGAACGGTAACCATGGACGTTGCCAAGGCTATCAACGACATTAAAGCCGGTAAGATCGAGTATCGTCTGGATAAGACGAACATCGTACACGTACCCGTTGGAAAGGCTTCCTTCACCGAGGAGCAGCTGGCAGATAACTTCCAGACCCTTATGGATGCCATTGTAAAGGCTAAGCCCGCTTCTCTTAAGGGCCAGTACATTAAGAGCCTTACGCTCACATCTACAATGGGACCGGGAGTGAAGCTCAACACTACCAAGTACGTGTAGCCATAATCATCTACCGTATAACCATAATCCCGGGGCTTATGCCCCGGGGTTTTTTTGCTTAAAAAGGAACCGCCGGAAAGGACGCCCGGCCGGGGAGATAAAATCGAGGGATAGGAAATGAACAAAAAAGAAGTTAACGAAGTACGTAAGCAGATGAGCTACGACAATTGCACCATAAGCCGTATCTGCGGGTGTTACGTAGATGGAGAGAAAAATATCCGCAGCACCTTTAAGGAGCAGTTTCTTTCGCTGCCCGAGGAGCTGGGTTTGAAATATTTTGAATTGATGAAGAAGAGTCTTTCGGGTACGCTCGGGAAAAACCTGATGGACCTGGAGTTTTCAATTGATGCGGAGGCACCCGGCAGCACGCACGAGTTTCTGTTGGCGCTGCGAGCCAGTGAGCTGGATGACGACGAGCTCCTCGAGCGCTTTTATACGCTCATTAAGGAGTCCTACGACAATCCGGAGAACTACCTGATTTTACTCACCTATTCGCAGTATGACGTCCCCAAGAAGGGGTCAGACAATCTGCTGGTAATAGATGGCTCTGACGACGTGTACGATTATCTTTTGTGCACCATTTGCCCTGTGGCCCTCGATAAGGCCGCCCTCTGGTTCAATCCGGAAACCGGCAGGTTCGAGGACCGTGCGCGGGACAGGATTGTGGGCGCGCCCGACACCGCGTTCCTCTTCCCGGCGTTTACCGATAGAAACACGGATATTCACAGCCTGCTGTTTTATTCGAAGAAGGCTGATGAGATACAGGAGGGGCTTATCGACGTATTGGGATGTTCTCATCCCTTTCCCGCCGGGCTTCAGGTGGACAGCTTCAGAGAGATTATCACCAGGACGCTGGACGATGAGTGCAGCATAGAGACGGTAAAGGGGATTCATGAGAGCATCTGTGATATAATTGCGGAGAGCGAGGATAAGGCAGATCCCATCATGCTCGATAAGGGCGATATCCGCCAGATACTGGCAGAGACGGGTGCTTCGCAGGAAAAGATGGAGAAGTTCGACGCCTCGTTCGACGAGTCTATGACTGAGCCTTCGGGTGTGGTTCAGGCACAGAATGTGGTAAACACCAGGAGCTTTAATATTAAGACTCCCGATGTTTCTGTGAAAGTTCGGGGAGACAGAACTGATTTGGTTTCTCAGCGCACGGTTGACCATGAGGAGTGTCTGGTGATAAGCCTTACGGACTCGGTGGAGGTTAATGGGGTGCCTGTTCGCGCAAAAGTTGCGAGAGAGTCTTGATATCTTTAGAAGCTAAATATTAAAGCATCAGAGAGGAAAAGGGACATTGAATCAAAATAAAAACATGAAAGTCAGAAAATTTTGTTATGTAAACATCATCAGTGTGTTAAACGCCTTTATATTCGTGATACCGGTTGAATTGATGATAAGAATGAAATCGAGTTTGAAGATCTACGGTTTT
>JAILAS010000133.1 GCA_024681495.1 Eubacterium sp.
TCCGACGCAGTATCAGAGGATGCCGTATCTGACGAGGCATCCGACGAACCACAGGCCGCCATGGAAAAGGCCATGGCTCCTGCCAGCATTACTGCGAGGTACTTTTTCATATTTTTCATAGCTCTCATCTCCTCGTGAGAGGAATCCCGAAGGGACCCCTCAGGTCTACCGTCTGCAAGATGTCATACTCCCCCAAGCCTTATCACTCATCCATTAGCCTTTGAATCATGTCCCACATGCCCTTAGCGCTGTTAAAGTTCGCCGGGATTATCTCCTCTGCGGGCACCTGAATATCGTATTCGTCATTTATTTCGGCAATAATCTGTAAAACCGTAAGGGAATCGATGTGCTTACCGTCCACCAGATCGGTGGTGTTCTCGAAGTCCACGTCGTCCCTGATATCCTCAAGTATCTCCAATAACGTATCCATTTTTATCTCCTTTCATTTTACCCTATAAAGGGAGCTACCCACAACACTAATAATACCACAAATTCAATCACACCCAAAACGGCCGCGTACTTCGCCGCCCTCATGGTTCCCTTCTTATTCTCCGGGGCCTTCTCCGCCTCGGGCATGACGAAGAGCTTCTCTCTCGCCTCCCTCTGCTCGGGGGTAACCTGAGTGAACGCAGAAACCACGACCATGGCGAGAACGTTAAATATCATGCCGACGAATGCGTGATCGAACCAAACGGGCAAAACCGCACCGGTCACCGCCGTGTAAAGGCGGATGGCGAAGCAGGATACGAAGCCGCAGAGCATGCCCGCGAACGCGCCCTGGGACGTCAGCCTCTTCGACAGTATGGAAGCCAGTACGGTCGGCATCCAGGCCGCAGCCACTACGGCTCCTCCAAAGAGCATTATCCAGAACAGCGCCGGCGGATTAATGATGCAGAAGCACAGCACCGCCACAGATGTTACCACCATGGCAATCTGCCCCACGCGTATGGGGTTTTTGCCCTTGTCTCCCACGATATCGTTCGAGAAGGTGGCTCCGATAAGCGACAGGAACGTGGTGGCAGAGGATATTCCGGCGGCGAGCACTCCGGTGAGGAGGATCACGCCGAGCACCTTGGGCATCATGTTCATCGCCGCCCAGATGAGCACCCTCGAGGGGTCCTCAATATCGGGATTGACCAGGTTCACGAAGATGGCGATCATCGCGACCACGAACTCTATCATGAAGATGCCGAACGCCGCGGGTACCGCAGACGAAACGACAGTCCTCTCGTCCTTCGCCATCAGGTAGCGGCTGGACTGCCAGGGGCCGACCATGGCGACTCCCATCCAAACCACTCCGTTGATTACGCCCCATGCCACGCTCTGAAGGCTGGTGGACGCGAGCACTCCGACCACTCCCTTTGCCGAGAGCAGGTCGTGGAACTGCGCGCTTTCGGCGATCTGATCGACCGAGCCGAACCAGCCGCCGGTCTTCGAAGATATCCACATTGCTGCCAAAAACAGCGCCACGGTGAAAAACGACGCCATGAGCGTATCGGTTATGAGCACTCCGCTCGACCCCGCGATTACCGTGATGAAGGTGAACACCACCATGGCGATGGTGATGCAGACGTTGTAGTCTATGTCGGTCACGGCGTTCATCATGGTGCCAATGCCCTGCATAACCGAGATGAGGTACACGAGCATCATAACGACCGCGGTGATGGCGGCCAGGTTCTTAACCGGCACGGAGCAGAACCTCTTCCCGAAGAACTCGGGGATGGTCATGACGCCGCTGCGCCTTAAGTACCTGCCGAAGAAGACGCTTCCGAAGACGTATCCGGTGGAGGCCATCAGTCCGCAGATGAGAAGGCCGTTGAATCCCCCTGCGTAATAGGTGCCCGCCTCGCCCATGAACATTCCGGTGCTGGTGTACGAAGCCACGAGCGAGCCGGCAATAAGCACCGCCGGCGCCCTCCTGCCCGCCACATAGTAATCATCGATGCTCTTAATGTGGCGACTCACTACAAGCCCAATAATTATGTAAACCACTATAGATATACACATCCCCGCAAAATACATGTCAGTCTTCCTCTCTCTCTTCGTATTCTCTCTTCAGTCTCAGGTAGGCCACGATCCCCACTGCCAGGGACCATGCGCCGATCAAAGCAGCAATTGCCAGCTCAGCCATAGCTCTCTCCTTTTCCGCATTGCGCCCCGGGGCGCAATAAAACAAGTCTGTGTCTACCGCGAGGACTTCCTCTCGTCCTCGCACTCCGCCTCCATATCTTTAAGCCTCTTCCTGTCGATCTTACCGTTCAGGTTTCTGGGCATCTCGTCGAGCTTATAGCGCCTGCCGGGGAGCATGTAGTCGGGCAGCGCCCCCTTCAGGTACTTCCCGAGCCCGCGCGGCTCCTCGTCCCCCTCGTAATAGAGGACAATACGCTTCTTCTCCTCGTTGTAGAGGCAGGCGCATTCGCGGACGCCCGCGCAGGAATGGGCTGCCGCCTCTATCTCGCCGAGCTCCACCCTGTGGCCCATGTGCTGGATCTGCGAGTCCGCGCGGCCCACGTAGATGAGCTCTCCGTACTCGTTGTAACGGACCAGATCGCCCATGCGGTAGATTTTCTCGGGATAGCTGTCGTTTAGCGGGTTCTGCACGAACGCCTCCGCCGTCTTCTCCGGGTCGCCGTAGTATCCGTAGGAAAGCGACGGTCCCTTTATGCACAGCTCGCCCGTACCGTCCGGGCCTATGGGCTTATCGTTTTCGTCGAGTATCAAAATCTGCGTATTGGGATAGGGAATGCCGATGGGGAGCGTCTCCCCGTCCTCGAATTCCCTGTTGATGCGATAGTAAGTCACGCCGTCGGTCGCCTCGGTCGAGCCGTAGCCGTTAATGTAAAAGGCGCCGGGCACGTTTTGCGTCCAGGCCTTCAATACGGGAACGGGCATGACCTCACCCCCGAACACCACCTTCTTCACGGAGGATATGTCGGCCACGCCGAAGGCCTTGGTGTTTACGACCATCGCCAGCGCCGAGGGCACCCAGTAGAGGAAGGTGATCTTATTCTCGGCGATGTACTTCATAAGGAGCGCCGGGAACGAATAGTAGCTGGACGGCACGATGTGCAGCGTGCAGCCGTCCTGGGCCGGGGCGTAGATGTCGGTCCCCGCCATTACGAAGTAGAAGGGGACCTGGCTTAGGAACCTGTCGTCCTCCTCGAGCTCGTAGACCTCGCGCGCGCCCTCGAGATACTCGATGTATGCGCGGTGGGAGGTGGTTACGCCCTTGGGCGTGCCTGTCGACCCGGACGTGAAGAGCACGTACATGAGGTCGGTAGACTGCATAGAAGCCCGCACCTTAGCGAGCGCCTCATTGTCGGCGCGCCCGCTCAGAAGGTCCTCGCAAAGGAGGATTTTCGCGTCGGTCACAATGCCGTCGGCGTGCTCCGCGTCGGCCTTTAACCTGTCGGCATGCTCCGCGTCGGTAAGAATCGCCGCGGGCCGCAACGTGGTCAGAATCTTCTCTATCCTCGCCTCGGGCATCCCGGTGTCCAGCACGGTGTAGAAGTTTCCGCTGTAGCCCACCGCGTACATGGCCTCGATGCACAGGATGGACTTCTCCAGAAACACCGCCACCGGCCTGTGGACGATGCCCTCGCGGGCAATTCCGGACGCGATGATCCGGCTCTTCTCGCGGACCTGCGAGAAGGTTACCTCGTGCTCAGGCTCCACGTATGCGATCTTATCCGGCAGCCTGGCCGCCGTCTCGTCCAGATAGTCTGTAATTATCTTAATCATGTTACCCCCTGCTATTCCCCTTTATTTAGCAAAATAGTTTATCTTTAAGGTCTTATACCTTCTGATTCCGTCGTCATCGTCGCCGCGCTTGGCGATTACACGGAAGTAATATGTGCCGCTCTTTTCGGGCACATACAGCGCCGTGCCGGACTCGCCGTAGCTGCGGAAGGTCACGTACTCTCCGGCCTCCTCGTCGTAGTACTGGAAGAGGTACTGCGGCTCCACCCAGGAACCGGTCCTGGCCACCGCCGACAGCGTTATGCCCTCGCCGTACTCTGCCTCGCCCCAAAACTCCACGTTCTCGAGCCAGGTGATGGACGTAAGGAAGATGCCCCAGTCATTATAGAAGCACTTGGACGTATCCTCGCCCTTTTCCACCATTCGAAGGAGCCTGCCCAGCGACCGGGAGAACTCGTTTGCTCCCAGGTAGTTGTTATGCGCCTCGTCCTTAAAGTACTCAGTGCTGTAGTCATA
>JAILAS010000036.1 GCA_024681495.1 Eubacterium sp.
CTTGGCAAGGTGGCGTACTACCAACTGTACTACTATCGCATCAAGCGTCTCCTGCACGACGCTAGACTATAATACCTCAATCCCCACCTTCTGTCAACCAAAAATTTCAAAAAATTTGCCCCTTTTTTTAGTCGTCAAAAAAGGGGCGTCAAGGCGTGAGAACTGCCTTAAAATTAAATAAAAACTTAAGCCGACTTCTCCTTGAGCCTGAGCTTGTTCTTTTTCTTATAGAGGCACTTATCGGCGGATCCGAGGAGCTCTTTGGCGGACCTGTTGTTGGGCAGATTGCGCGCCCATCCGGCGGAGATGCTGAGCTCATAGGGCGCCCCCGAATTCTCGTTCTCGAAGTCGAGCTGGCTGTAGATGGCGTCGCATATCCTGTCCACCTCCCTGTCGTTCCTCGTGTCCAACACGATTACGAACTCGTCGCCGCCGAACCTGGCAATGAAGGGGCGAACCTTGGTGATCCCCATGGAGCACGCCTTCTTAATGCACCTGGCGGTGCGCGAAAGCGCCCTGTCGCCCTCCACGTGTCCGTAGGTGTCGTTTATGGACTTGAACCTGTTCATGTCAAGCATTATCAGGCAAATCCTATCCCTGGACGAGGACGAGAGCTTAACGGCCAGATAGTCGTTTAACGCGTTCCTGTTGTTCAGCCTGGTGAGGGCATCGACCGATATCAGATCGTTCTGGGACTCGTGGGAAATCCACAGCATAAAGAGCATGGCAATGGCCAGCGTTATCGTGCCGGTCAGGTCAACGGCCGAAAATACCACCATCAGTATCCCGGGCGAATAGGACAAACCCTTAGCCAGCTTTTTCAAAACCGGCCCGCGACCGGGCATCCCCGACGGCGTCATGAAATTGCGCGAATATACGAATACGAAAAAGAGGGTAACCACCAAAAAGACGTAATAGACGCCCGAGGCCGCGATGACCTGGGCAGACGTGCCGCCGGTGGACCTCAGAAGAAATCTGACGGCGTCGGCAGTAATCAGGGGAAACGCCGAAAACAGCACGTACGAACAGACACGCGCCTTCTTCTTTCCACTCTGATTCCTGTTCATGTTGAACAGTTCCATTATCAGAAACGACGCTGCAAAAATCCTAAACGCGCCGAAACATACCATGAGTTCCATGCCAATCCCCCCAACTCTCATATCAAGTCGTTTTTCATTATATCACAGGTAGACATAATATGGAAGTTCAAATGCATTTCGGCCGACAATACGAAGTGCGCGACCCCTCCGCCCAAAGCGGAAAACGGTCGCGCACTATAGTTTCCTGTTAATCCATGCGGTCGGTCTTTCTCCTGCCGCGATTTACGGGTCTTTCACCTGTCTTTTCTATGTGAGCCTGCTCCCTGGCCTTACGCGCCACCTTGGCCTCGTACATGAGACCGTCGGCCCGTCCTACGAACTCGTCGACCTCCTCGGTCTGCCCGTCCGTGTAGACCCGGCCAATGCTGACACCGATGGGGATGGAGCCCCTTCGGAAGAGATTCTGTATTCCAACCTCCAGCCGCTTGCAGCGCTCGTCGAGATCGGCATCGTCACTCTTCCCATGGATGAGCACGGTGAACTCGTCTCCGCCGATTCTGGCGGCTATGCCCTCCTCGAATATCTCCGCAATGAGGTTGGCCGTCTCCCTTATGACCTCGTCTCCACGAGAATGACCATACGTGTCATTGACCTCCTTGAAGTGGTCGAGGTCCATGTAGAGAAGCGTCATGGGCGTTCCCCACTTGCTCTTAATGTAGTCGTAGAAATACTTGCGGTTAAACAGTCCGGTGAGCGAGTCCGAATTGGCCTCCTGAAGGATGGCCTTCTCATACATCTTCTGGCTGGTCATGTCCAGGAAGAGGCAGTAGTATCCGCTCACGTTCTCCATGTGGTCGAGGATCTCCTGCTCTATGACCGCGAAGTACCGGGTTATAAATCCGTCCCTCATGCGGAAGTCCTGGCGCACGGAGTGGGTCTTCTTATTCTTAACCTGAGTGGTGGCGGGGATAAGATTGTCCACCTTCCAGGTGGGATAATCAAACTCTCTAAGCTGCTCCTCGTTCAGGCGGGTAAGCGCCTTGAAGGACGCGTTCATCTTTATGATATCGAAATCCGCGTCCGTGATGACCAGCGGGAGGGGCAGATTCTCGATGAGAATGGATATCTCCGCGCCTGCATTGGCGAAGTCAGAGATGTCCCTGGCGATGCCTACCGTGCCGCAGGTCTTTCCAAACGGGTTGATGAGCGGCATCTTATTGGTAGAAAACCGCTTCTCGCCGTCGACGGTGCGGATTATCTCGTCTACATTAAGGACCGTGCCGGACTCTATCACCTCCCGGTCGGTCTTGTGATAGCCGAACCGGTCGCTCATCTTATCGTCCTCGGAAATGGGCCAGGCATCCATGTCCACGGAACCAACCAGCTCTTCCTTGGTCTTTCCGGCGAGCTTGGCAAAGGTCTGGTTTACATAACTAAGCGTACCATCCGGATCCTTAACCCATACGACCTCCGGTATCTGATCCAGGGAACTCATAAAGGCATCCTGATAGAAGCTGCCGATGTACGAACTCCGCATCCTGCGGATCGACTTGGTCAGCAATGTGATATAAGTTTTTTCGGACTTCCCCGGCGCCCAGACCTCGTCCGCCTTGGCAAGATCGTCGCCAAGGTCCTCCGGGTCGCCCACGTATATCAGCAGATAACGTGCATCGTCCTTGTTAACCGAAAGCTGCTTCACGAAGGAAGCGTCCTCCGTCACCAGCACGCCATAATGGCCGTCAATCATCTCGGGTATCTCACCGGGAGCCAGTCGCGTAAGGGAGACCTCTACGCCCCCTATGCTCTTAAACATGCCTTCCCAGTCCGGGCTGACGGCATATTCACTTGTCATGGACAGTGCAACGTCCAACTCCATTTCGATCATAAGCTGTGTTCTCCAATAAGATTATCAACGGATAAACTATATCACTCGGAGGACATCCTTTGCAACATCAACTCGCCGTAGTCGCCCGTCGTGAAGCCCTTCTCGTACGCGTTGTCTATAAAATCGCCCAGTATCTTCGAATTCGTCTCAGACACGGCATGAATGAGATAGATGGCTCCCGGGTGGAGGGCGTTCGTCAGAGTCTCCAGAGCCTCGGAGGGATCGAGCTGATTCTCCGTATCCCAGTCAACGTATGCGAAGCTCCAGAAGACGCTCCTGTAGCCGCAATTGTTTACCACTGCGAGCGACTGCTCCGAGAACTTACCTGTAGGATAGCGGAAGACGAACATGTCGTAGTCGAAATTCTCCTTCACGTACTCGTGGAGCTCGTTGAGCTCGGCCTGCTGGTCAGCAACGCTCAGGGACTGCAGCCCCTCAGAGGGATGGTGGACCGTATGGTTGCCCACCACATGGCCCTCGTCAATCATCCTGCGCACCAGGTCGGGATTCCTCTTTACGTAGTCCATGGTGACGAAGAAAACTCCCGTCGCCCCTTTCTCCTTAAGGGTGTCCAGTATCGTCGGAGTGTATCCGTTTTCGTAGCCCTCGTCAAACGTCAGATAGATTTGGTCATCCGCATCGTCCACGATGAAGTCGACGTTATAATCCGCATACTTCTCCTGGAACTCCAGCGCCGTAACGGGTCGATTGTCCTCGTCCCTGTCCTGAGTATATCCCCAGGGGATGGCCTCGGCCGAAAGGCCGTCTACGCCGTCTATGACTTCGGGCTCGTAGTCAATTCCGTGGGAAAGGTCAATCGCAGAATCCTCTTCGGAGCCTTCGTCCGCATCAGCCGACGCCGAAGCGTTCGACGACGCGGCGGCATCAGAGCTCGCATCCGCAGACTCGTCGCCGAAGTATATCACGTCCGAAGACGCATCGGCGGAGACGCCGGAATCGGAAGACGCATCCTTCGATTCGCCCTTACCACAACAACATAAGAGGGCGCCAAGTATAAAAAGCGCCCCCAGCATAAAAGATTTTTTAAACATTTTATTCATATTTTCAACTTCCCTGTTTTACACAGCGGCTGCCTCATCTGCCGATATCTGTGTACGTGTTACCGTCTCCACGCCGTTCTCCTCGGTGGTGACCTGCAGATAGGTGATTCCGTTTATGGTCACGATTTCCACCGAAGTGTCGCTATCTGACTCCGAAGAGCCCGATTCTCCGGCCGAAGCCGCCTGCCCGGTGGTATCAGCGGTCTCTCCCGAGATCTGCTGCACCTCACCGACGGAGGAGAGGAGCGAGTCGACCACCTCATCCATGTTCTCCACGGTAGGAACCCCGAGCGCCTCAGCGCCCTGATTCATCGCCGTGGCGAGCGTGCTCATGGCGGTCTCATCCGTCAGGTCCTCCATGGTAAGCCCCAGCTCGTCCATGGTCATGAGGATGGAATCCCCATTCGCCCTGAAGGCCTTGGATAACTCTTCCAGAAATGTACCGGTGTCCGACAGAGCCTCCGACTCTGACACGTCCGATACGGGCGGAAGGTTCATTGAGGAATACTCGATGTCCACGGAACTCACTCCTGCGGCGTTGTACGTGCCGCTCGGAATGGCCGCAGACATATCCAGCCCGGACAAGGTGGATATGTAGGTATCCCTTTGCTGAGAGTCATCGTCCCCGGTGGTTTCCGAGGGGATTTCCGGCAATGTAACGCCCGTGATTCCCTCTATGCCTGCCACGCCCGAAAGCCCGGATACATAGGGATCGAAGGACACACTGCCTACTGCGCCTACTTTCATTGCAATTTCCTTTCTGAGTCTGTTCCTTCAGAAATCTGCGCTATCCATAGCATAACTCATATATGTTATCGGAATGTGAATATAAAATAATAACCCCCTGATCCTAAAATCAGGGGGAAAATTCTCTCTATACGTTAAAGGCTTACTTTTGTCTTGTAGACCTTAAACTTCTTAACCTTGCTGTTCCAGCTGCTCTTGCAGCTGTTGATGTTACCGGACATCCTGACCGCGTACTTCAGCTTGGACATGCTGACAACGAACTCAGACGCGCAGCCATTACTGCTGACGAACTTATTGGAACCCTTATAGTCGGCAACGATACACTCGATAACAGTGCCGTTCGCGAGTACCACATCAACGTACTGGCCGATGGAGGCGCCTACGCCGTATCCCACCGCGATGCAATATCTGCCGTTTACGGTACGGATACCGTACTTACCGGTCTTAGCCTTCTTCTGGAGCTTAGCCTGGGTAGAGCCCGAGCTGAACGCCTTATATGACATGTATGACTTAAAGTTCTTTACGTTTCCGGAGACCTTTACAGTCTTACTCTTGGCCTTCTTCTTGGAGAGGGCCGAACGAAGCACATATCCCTTACGCGTTCCGCTGGTAACATATGCCCATTTCTTATTTACTACTACGTACTTAATCTTCTTATTGAACTTAAGGGTTCCCTTCACCTTGGACGACTTCGATGCCTTGGCATAAAGCTTGGTGCCTGCGGCCTTCTTGACATATCCCTTACGAACCTTCTTTTTCTTCTTAGTATCGGAGCTGTCAGCAGAATCCTCTGTCGACTCTGTGGTGGTCTCATCGTCCGAGGTAACGGTCGTCTGAGTGGAATCCGAAGTAGAGGTGGTAACCTCTGTGCTATCTGTAGTTGTTTCTGTGGAAGTCTGTGTATTTGTATCATCCGCATATGCGCTGACGCCGGGGCCGGTGAAGGCGAGGGCGAAGGCAAGTGCGAGACAGACAACAGCCTTAAATCTCATCATTTTCTCCCGTAAAATCACGTAATATATTCTTAACAATTAACATATTACAGTATTACGGCGGGTTTGTAAAGAGTTTTTTACAAAATGTTACGAAATGTTACAAACTCCTGTTTCATGTATCGAGGGGGCGTTTGACCGATCCGGAGCTTTCTCCGAACAAAAAAGAAGCGCCACAGACTCTCGTCTGTGACGCTAACTGCCGGCGACCGGGGTCGAACCGGTACGGGTATCACTACCCACGGGATTTTAAGTCCCGGGCGTCTGCCAATTCCGCCACGCCGGCACGTCGGAAGAAACTCCGCTTTTGTCGGTTCACGCAAGCGTGAACCTCCTAACGCTCCGTTCTTCCTCCTCTTCCCCACGAAATCTTCGATTTCGCGGGGGCCCCACCGTGCGCATCTAAAGGCTGTTTAACACAGACCTCCTATCGCTCCGGCGTTGCTCCTCTTCCCCACAAAATCTTCGATTTTGCGGGGGCCCCATAGTGTGTACCACTACGGATCTAAGAACGCTTAAAAGATAATATCACATTTCGAACAAAGCTTCAAACTCTTCGCGCCCGATTTTCTCTTTTTCGAGAAGAAGTTCTGCGCTGCGCTCGAGAACCTCCCTGTTTTCGCGGATCATCTCCTTGGCCTTCTCGTAGCTCTCGTCGATGATTCTCTTCACCTCGCGGTCGATGCGGGTGGTCGCCTCCTCGCCGTAGCTCTTGGAGTGAGCCAGGTCGCGGCCGATGAACACCTCGTCGTCGTTGGAGCCGTAGTGGATGAGTCCGATGTCGTCGGACATTCCGTAGATTCCAACCATATTCCTGACCAGTTCGGTGGCCTGCTTGATATCCTGTGATGCGCCGGTAGTGATGTCGTCCGCACCGAAGATTATTTCCTCAGCCGCGCGTCCGCCCAGGTCGACCACGACCTCCTGCAGCATCTTACTCTTGGTCACGAACATCTCATCCTTCTCGGGGAGAGGCATGGTATATCCTGCCGCCGACACACCCGTGGGGATGATGGAAACCGTATACACGGGTCCCACGTCGGGAAGCAGATGGAACAATATGGCGTGTCCGGACTCGTGGTAAGCCGTAATCTTCCTTTCCTTCTCGGAAATGATGCGGCTGTGCTTCTCCGAACCAATGCCCACCTTAACGAAGGCGTGCTTAATGTCTTCCTGAACGAGGTAGTCCCTGTCGAACCTGGCGGCGAAAATCGCAGCCTCGTTGAGCAGGTTCTCGAGGTCGGCTCCCGTAAATCCGGCCGTAGTGCGGGCAATGGACTCGAGGTCCACATCGTCGCCGAGCGGCTTGTTCTTGGCGTGTACCTTAAGAATCTCCTCGCGGCCCTTCACGTCCGGTCGGCCCACAGCCACCTTGCGGTCGAAGCGACCGGGACGCATGATGGCGGGATCGAGGATATCCACGCGGTTCGTCGCCGCCATTACGATGATTCCCTCGTTCTCTCCAAAGCCGTCCATCTCTACGAGCATCTGGTTAAGCGTCTGCTCGCGCTCGTCGTGTCCTCCGCCGAGGCCGGTGCCCCTGCGGCGCGCCACGGCGTCAATCACGTCGATGAATATGATGCAGGGCGCATTGTTCTTCGCCTCGGAGAAAAGG
>JAILAS010000182.1 GCA_024681495.1 Eubacterium sp.
CGGAGTATATCCTCCGCCTCCTCCTGTCGATGTAGAGTTCGCAGTCGATGTACTTGCACTCTCCGACTCACTTGTTGATGTGCTCTCGCTTGCTGAGGTGCTTTCTGAAAGGCTTTCACTTACCGCACTGTCGCTTGCCGAGGTACTGTTTGAAAGGCTCTCACTTACCGCACTATCACTTGCCGAGGTACTGTTTGAAAGGCTCTCACTTACTGCACTATCACTTGCCGAGGTACTGTTTGAAAGGCTCTCACTTACCGCACTATCACTTGCCGATATGCTCTCTGATGTGCTTATTGAATTGCTTTCACTTACTGCGCTATCGCTTGCTGATTCACTAAGGCTCAGACTGTATGATAAACTCTGGCTTTCAAGCTCGCTCATCTTTATGCTAAGGCTCTCGGACTCGCTCGCGATTTCGCTAATCTTTTCGCTTATACTCTCACTTACGCTTGCTGATGCCGCGTCACTTGCTGCTACGCTTTCTGATAGAGATGCGCTCCTTGACTCGCTTGCAGCCTCACTTGAGCTGCTGCTGTCCGAAAGAGAATCGCTTCTCGAATCACTTGTGCTATCGCTTGCTAAAGCACTGCCTGATATAGAATCACTTCTCGTCTCACTCTCCGACTCACTTGCCGCAGCGCTTTTTGAAAGAGATTCGCTTCTTAACGCGCTCTCAGACTTCTGCGAACGCGACTGTGATACCTGTTCCGAAACAGCCGTGCTATATTCCTCTGATGCACTTGTAAGTTCACTTCTCTGCTGGCTGTATTCATCGCGCTCGTTTATATAATCATCCAATGAATAGAAATATTCACCCTTTACTCCAAAGTTTCCATCATTATCTGTGTTTCCATCTCTTGTAGTATATGTAACTTCATCATCTGTTTTCACAAATGTAGGAGAAAAAGTTTCATCGCCGGAAGCCGTATACGAAGTATACAATGTATATGTTATTTCCTGCCACTTACCACCAACCGTATTATCATAAACACTTATCTTATATGTTCCATCTCCGTTGTCGGTAATATTAGCATTTTGGAAATAATATGTCTGTCCTTCTATTGTAAGGACTCCAGCATACTGCGAATTGCAATCTTTGTTGTTATATTTCGTATACTCAAATGTTGTCAAAGTAACCGCATTACCATCCTCATCAACAAGAGTTGCAAATGTATTATCTCCATCATCATCGGATGTTATTACGCCCAACTCTCCTGTTGATGTATTGCAATAATAATCCTGAAAATTATTATTATATACACCGGAATAAGCTTTACCATTAGCTCTTGCTACAGTTTCATCATCTTCATTTGTATAATAATTTCCATAAGACTCACCAGTCCATCTATTTTCAACAACAGCTGTAAGAGTCCCTGATTCTGTCGTCATATCAGCCGTATAGCTTATTGTATATGATCCATCACTATTTAATACAATGGTATCATCATCATCACATGCAATACCATCAATATAATATGTTGTTGTATATGTATTATCTTCATTTTTCGTTGTCTCTATTGTAAGTACGCTGCCGTCTTCGCTTGTGTACTGCACAGTTTTTTGTACAACCATAATACCGTCAACAACGCTGGCATTATTGTTACTGTATCCTCCATTTGTCACTCCCGGAACAAGAGCAAACCCATTATCGTTCGTTGTAACATAATCAAAGTAGGCCACCTGTGTTACTCCTGCCGAGTCCACATAGGTCACCTTTACTGAATTTGTATTATAACCTGAGCTATCCCATTCGCTAAAAAGTATTTCTGTAACATTGTCAGTCTGATAAAAATAATACTGCAGCAAAAGATTAGACAAGGTATCACCGTAACCATAGTAATTGTTACCTGATGTACTGTGATTCAAACTCTCTCCATTACGTAACGCTTCAGCATCTGCTTTCTCAAGTTCAGTTATTGCTGTATTAATCTGAGAAATAAGACTTTCCAGAAACTCATCTTCATATCCGCTCTCTGAGAACGCCTCCGATGCGCTGATATACGCGCTCTGAAGCTCTGATACCGACTCTGATGTGGCCGTATTTTCACTTTCATATTTTTCCGAAAGGGATGCGTCTTCAGATGAAACTGTTTCGCTAACAGATTCCGATGTAGATATAAGTTCAGAATCCTCCTCAGAAAGAGAATCCGATGCTGCGTCAGACTCAGATGATATTTCCGAATCTTCCGTACTCAAAGATGAGGCAGCCGAATCCGATGCTGCCGCTATTTCCGAATCTTCAGTTGAAGCAGAGTAAGAAGTTGCAGCTGATGTACTTTCAGCTTTTTCGCTTTCCGAATCAGCTTCGCCGGCTAAAGCCTCCGATTCAGACTCTATCTCTTTGTATTCTTCACTATACGCCTCAGACTGAGAATTATATAATTCCTCAGTATATTCCTCTTGTTCCGCTAGTTTCTCATCCTGTAATTCATTTGCGTATACAACCTCATTGCCCTGTATAATACTTGTGCCTCCGAATGCAACCCCTGCAGCCGCAGCACCTTTAAGAAGCTTGTCAAATCTGTTTTTTTTCATTTTAGTTCTCCAAAATACATATTTTCCCAACAAAAAAGTGACAGATTAGCTCTGCCACCCCCACTCTAGGGCACCCCTACCCTACAATGACAATTCTACATTTGACTGTCTAACAAATGTATTACAATAATTAAATATATTTAAATTCTGTTAGATACTGGTATTATCCGCCAGCAGCTCGCCGATATAATATTAATAGTTGTTTACTATATGTATTCCACCGGGAGAGCTATCAGATTCTCTCTGAGATATGTTTTTTTGTCAATCAGTCATCAAAGTCCGCTCTATTATATTCCGGAAATACATGCTTTAAAATTGTAGATTTCCCTACCTGCCTCGCTCCGGTAAGAAGCAGGCATTTGCTGGATGAAGTTCTGCTTTTCAGGACAGAAGTAATTGCTCTTTCGATGTATGCCATTACGCGTCTCCTATATTTCGACTATTCTAAACTCTGATTTTATTTTAGCCATCAGTCTGCTCTTTATCTGATGCTTATCTTATAATCTCTTTCTGCTGCTCTCTTCTGATCTTTGGCTGCGATATCCGCTCTCTTATCGTAGAGCTTCTTACCTCTGGCAAGTCCTATCTCTACTTTCGCATAGCTATCTTTAAAGTAGACCTGAAGAGGCATTATAGTGTAGCCCTTTTCCTTTATTTTGCCGGCGAGTTTTAAAATCTCGGACTTATGCAAAAGGAGGCGCCTTTGTCTTAAAGGATCCTTATTAAAGATGTTGCCCTGCTCATATGGCGGGATGTGCATTCCGCAGATAAAAGCCTGGCCGTTTTCGATTTGGACGTAAGCCTCTTTGATTGAACACTTGCCAAGGCGGAGGGATTTTACCTCTGTGCCGAAGAGTTCGATGCCGGCTTCGTATTTTTCTTCTATGAAGTAGTCGTGGTATGCTTTTTTGTTGTTGGCTAT
>JAILAS010000203.1 GCA_024681495.1 Eubacterium sp.
TCCTTAAGCAGGACAATGGTCTCCGCCATGGCCGGAACCGTGGTGGTCATAAGAGCTGAGAGCCCGCACAGCCCGATGTGATCCGCAATGACCGAATCGACCACCGCCTCGGGCGCGACATCCTTCCCCAAATCCACCACGTCGTAGCCGTAATTCTCCAGCAAAACCCTTACTATGTTCTTTCCTATGTCGTGTATGTCGCCCTTCACGGTGGCCACCACGACCTTATGTTTAGGCGCATCGTCGCCCACTCCCGTGAGCTTCTCCTTTATCACGTCGAACGCCGCCGTGGCCGCGTCCGCGGCAATCAGGAGCTGAGGCAAAAACATCTTTCCCGACTCGAAGTCCCTGCCGACGATGTCGAGGGCGGGAACCACCTGCCCGTTGACGATGTCGAGAGGGTCCACGGTGTCTATCATCTCCCGCGTGATTGACGACGCCTTGTCCTTAAGGCCCTTTACAATAGCCGTGATAAGGGGAGATGTATCCCCGGCGGCCGAATTGTCGCCCGAGGCGGCGGCCTTGGGCGCCGCCGAAGTGGCGGCAGGAGCCGAATCCTCGGGAAGCTGGTTTACATAATCTATATAACCCATGCAGTTCTCATCGAGCCCCGCGAGGGAGAGATAAGACCTGTAGGCCGTCATCATCTGCTGGGAGAACGGGTTCATTATGGCCGCGGAAAGACCGTTCACCATGGCCATGGTAAAGAAGGTCCCGTTTATGAGCGGCCTCCTGGGGAGTCCGAACGAGATGTTCGACACGCCCAGGCTGGTGCCCACGCCCAGCCGGTCGGTTATCATTTTTACGGCCTCGAGCGTCACCCTGCCGGACTGATCGTCCGCAGAGATGGCCATGGCCAGAGGATCGATGAGGATGTCCTTTTTCGCGATGCCGTAGGATGCCGCCCTGTCGCAGATCCTCCGGGCTATCTCGACGCGGCCTTCCGCCGTGTCGGGAATGCCCTCCTCGTCGATGGTGAGGCCTATTACCACGCCGCCGTACTTCGCCACGAGCGGCAATATGGCCTCCATGACCTCTTCCTTTCCGTTCACGGAATTGATCATCGCCTTGCCGTTGTATATGCGCAGCGCACGCTCCATCACGCCGGGGTCGGTGGTATCAATCTGGAGCGGCAGGTCGGTGACCGACTGCAGCTCGAATACCGCCTCTTCCATCATAGCACCCTCGTCAATCCCGGGGAGACCGACGTTAACGTCGAGGATGTCCACCCCGGCGTCCTGCTGCCTTATCCCCTCCTCGAGGATGTAGTTTATATCGTGCGCCTTGAGGGCGTTCTGGAACTTCTTCTTTCCGGTCGGGTTGATGCGCTCTCCGATGAGCACGGGGCGCCTCTCGAGCCTCACGGCCCCCGACGACGAGGAAACCACCGTCAGTCCCTTGTCCGTGGGAGGAGCAAAGGGGAGGCCCTCCGTCTCCTTAACCGTGGCCCTTATGTACTCGGGCGTGGTGCCGCAGCATCCTCCGAGGATGTGGGCGCCCATGCCGGCGATCTCCTTCATAACCTGCGAAAACTGCTCCGCCTCCACGTCATAGACGGTGTTTCCGTCCTTGTCCGTGTGCGGAAGGCCCGCGTTCGGAATAACCGCCACGGGAACGGATGCGCACTCCATGAACTGCGGGACGAAGTCCTTCATCTGGATGGGACCCAGAGAGCAGTTCATACCGACCACATCCGCGCCGAGACCCTCGAGCATGGCGACCATGGCGGGGATGTCGGCCCCGGTCATAACCCTGCCGGTCTCGTCGTATACGTTGGTGACGAACACGGGGAGGTCGGAGTTTTCCTTAGCAGCGAGAAGGGCCGCCTTGGACTCGTAGCTGTCGTTCATCGTCTCAATGAGGATGAGGTCTGCGCCCTTGGATACGCCTGCCCTGACCACCTGTGCGAAGAGCTCCACCGCGTCCTCGAAGGGGTAATCCCCGAGGGGCTCTAAGAGCCTGCCGCAGGGGCCTATGTCCAGCGAGACGTATACGTCGTCCCTGCCGGAGAGCTCCACCGCGCGGCGGGCGTTCTCCAGCGCCTTCTCTACCACTTCCTCCACGGTGGGCATGCCGTCTTTGCCCGTGTACTTGAGCGCGTTGGCGCCGAAGGTGTTGGCGTTTATGATGTTACAGCCGGCATCGAGGTATCCCTTGTGCACGGCGACGATATCGTCCGGACGGTTGATGTTCCACAGCTCGGGTAGCTCCCCGGGGGCGAGGCCCATCTCCTGGAGGATGCTGCCCATGCCTCCGTCGAAATACGTCCGTTGGGTTTTTATTCTCTCTAAAATATTCATAGCCTGAATCATTCTTTTCTCATTATACAGTCAACTGCGTCGCAGCCGGAGCAACCGGAGCCGGCATCGTCACAGGACGAAGCACCGTCCCCTCTAACGCCGACAATGGCGGTCACGGACTTCACGGGGACCATCATCATCCCGTCCGTTATGGTGAGGCCTATCCTCCTGTTCGCGTCGAGCACCCTGAGGAAGTCGGGCTGCACCTCTATGGAGAGGTCCGAATACCCGGGCGAAAACCTGTGTGTAAGCTCCGCCCCCTCCATGCGCTCGAAGCTGTCGCATGCGTAATCGCAGACGGCTTCTATGGCCGCCGATCCGTATGCGTCGCACATGGCTCCTCGGGCCACAGATGTGGCGCTCTGCCTGGCGATAAGCCTGTCGAGCTCGCTCCCGCAGGTGGCGGCGAAAAGGTATGCGTATCGGCAGTCCTTCAGCAGCCTGGCGAGGGCGGCGCTCCTAAGCGTTATCACAGAGAAGTCAACCTCTTCTGTTTTTATGTCAACCGGTACCCGGAGATAACAGACCCTCGGCCTAATGGCCGAATCGGCCGTCTTCGCCACATCTTCCATGACACCCATGGCCTCGGCAGAAACCTCTCTCCCTCGCGAGCCCATGTACCTGAGCGCCTCGTTCTTATCCGGTGAAATATCCTTAGAATCCACCTTCAGAATATTCACTACACCGGCCATCTGCTATCTGTCCCGTCCGGTGATGTGCCTGAGATTGTCAAGGATGGACGATGCAACGTGGTAGTTGTTCATGGTGTATACGTGAACGTGGTTGATGCCGTTGGCAAAAAGGTCGATAATCTGGTCCGTTGCGTATGCGATTCCCGCCTCCTCGATAGACTCGGGATCGTCTCCGAACCTGTCGACCATCTGTATGAACCTCTGGGGGAGGAACGAACCGGAGAGGTCCTTTATCCTCGTCAGCTGGCTCTTCTTCGTGAAGGGCATGATTCCGGGAACTACGGGCACAGTTATGCCGGCCTCCCTCATCTTGAACAGATAGTTATACATAACGTTATTATCGAAGAACATCTGAGTAACGAAGTAGTCGAGTCCCGCGTCCTGCTTCTCCTTCATGTGGCCAATGTCCACCATGATGTGCTCGGACTCGGGGTGACCCTCGGGATAGCAGGCGCCTCCCACGCAGAAGTCTCCCCTCTCCTTTATGTAGGACACCAGCTCGGAGGCGTGGCCGAAGCTCCAGTCCTCGCGGGCGGGAGCTCCCTCGGGGATGTCACCCCTCAGGGCGAGAATGTTGTCGATGCCGTTCTCCTTCATCCTGTCTATCTGCTCGTCCACCTGCTCCCTGGTAGAGGAAACGCAGGTGAGATGGGCAACGACAGTGGTGCCATACCTCTGCATGAGATTGGCGGCCACGTCGACCGTGAACTTGCTTCGTCCGCCGCCGGCGCCGTACGTGACGCTCATGTACGAGGGCGAGAGGGACGCAACCTGCTCGGTCGCCTCCTTCACCGACTCAAATGCGGACTCCTTCTTGGGCGGGAAGACCTCGAAGGATAAGGAAGGGGATTCATTCTTTAATACTTCACTTACTTTCATAACATAACCTTTCCGTCAAATCACTTATTCTTGTTGTTCTCTCTTATAAAGGCACGGAAATCTTCCTTCGGTAAAGGCTTCGAAAAATAGTAACCCTGTATGTAGTCGATTCCGATTTCTTTCATTCTCTCGAGCTGCTTTGCAGACTCTACGCCCTCTGCGACGATCTTCATGTCCATGCGCTTAACCATGTCTATGACGCAGTCCATGATGAACTGGGACTTCTCGTCCACGAAGTAGTCCTGGGTGAGCGTCCTGTCGAACTTGATGATGTCCACGGGCATGGACATGATGTAGTTCAGGTTGGACTGTCCGGTGCCGAAATCATCGAGCGCGAAACGCGCGCCGCTCTCGGCCAGCTCGCTCACATTGTCCATGAGCACGCCCTTGGACTCGAGCGAAGCGGACTCCGTTATCTCGAATATGATGGTGGACGGGTCCACGTCCTCCCTGGCGAGCACCCTGCTCAGGCTTTCGGCCAGGTTCTTATCGGAGCACTGCCTGGCGGAGAGATTTATCTCCATGTACTCGATTCCTAACTCCCGGATGTCACTGGTTGACATAAAATTACCAACCTGCTTCACTATCTCTTCGCCGAGGGGAAGGATCTGTCCCGTGGACTCGGCCACGGGTATGAAGAGCGCGGGCGGCACGATGGAGCCGTCCCTCTCCCTTATGCGCACCAGGGCCTCTGCCGAAGTGAACTTCCCGTCCTCAAACGAGTATATGGGCTGGTAATAGACCTCCACACGGCCCTCGGCCATGGCATCGTCGATGAGGATCTTCATGTGCTCGTTACGAACCAGGCGGCCAACGGCCTCCGAATCTATGGTGAAATAGTCCTCGTCGTTATGAACAGACGCGTAGTAGTTATTGTATCGGAAGAAGTCGTTATAATTATCCGTCACGGAGCTGTCCGGGAAGATGAGGTATGTGACGTCAATGGGAAGCGGCCTCTCTCCCAGGGAGATATTGGAGGCAAGGATGCTCCTGAGCTTTCCATACGTCTCGTACATCTTCATCCTGTCCTTAAACACCAGCACGAATCCGTCGCCCACATTGCGGAACAATGTGGCGTCCTTTATTTTACTGAGCCTCCTGGTGAGATTTACCATCAGGAACTTCGTCTCTCCAAGGGTGAGGTTCGTCTCGAGCGGCGTGATGTTTATTGTTATCACGGAAAACGGGATCTTCTCCTCATAAAGGTGCTCCACGTAGACCATAAGCGCGTGCATGTTGAAGATTCCGGTATCCGAATCCCGGATGGCCTCCGGGTTTTCCAACTGGGTGAATATAATCATAAGACCCAGCGCCATCGCGAATCCCGTCATGGGAAGCGCGTTGTTTATAAACTGAACGACCGCGGCCAAAAACCAGATCGACATCCAAACCATCACGCACTTGAAGTGATGAACGCTCATCTTATGGCGATAGGCAAAGCAAAAGCCGATCGTGGCTATCAGGAAGAGCATGCCGCATACATAAGTCGCAATGACCGCCGGCCCGTACGAGTACAGGTGCGCCGGATCGGCGTCGACACTCATCGGCAAAACCGCTATAAGGGTAATCATAATCGACACAAACGTGAAGCTGACCTTATGATACAGCACCCTTTTGGCGGCAATGTGAATTCCCATAACCATGTAGTTAAAACCGCAGTATGCCACCCACGCAACGCAGACAATGTAGGCCTTGCAGAGCGCATACGTCAGCGGATAGGGCAGGCTGTCGATGTGGTAGAGCGCCGCGATGGACGCAACGTCCACAAACAGCGTAATGGTCGCAGAAATAAGGGCCATGAGGAAGGCCTTATTCGAGCGCAGCCCCAGATTCTGTTGTCTGTAGCCCAGCACGATTATCACCAGCAGAATGGCTAATCCGCAGAGCTGTATTCCTACTCCCTCCATAGGAATCCTCCGTCATTAAATGGACGTAAGTGTGGCTACCGCCTGCTCATACTCCTCTTTAATGTTCTTCATAAGCTCCCCAACCGTGGGAACATCCTCCACCAGTCCGGCGGACATGCCCATCGGAAACATGCAATCGTCGGTGTCTCCCGACGCGAACGCGGCAATCTGCCTCTGCCCGGAGATGACGGGCATCAGCTTCTCTATGGTGACGGGGGGCTCGGCCTCGAGCTCGAGGCACTCCCTCGCACAACCGTTATCCGCCACCCTGAACGCGTTGCGGATGCTCTGTTGACATAACAACGTGTCATTCTCTGTGGCGTTGACTATAAGCTGCTTGAAATTATCGTGGAGCAGGCACTCCTTAGTGGCCACGAAACGCGTACCCATGACGACTCCGTCGGCTCCCATGCACAGAGCTGCCGCCAGTCCGTAGCCGTCGGCGTAGCCACCGCCGGCAATAAGCGGAATCTCCAGTTCTTTAGCCGCCTTCCTGGTGAGCACGATGCTGCCCACGTCGTATCTGCCGGGGTGTCCCCCACACTCATATCCCACGACGGTCACGGCATCTACGCCGGCCTTCTGGGCCGAGAGCGCGTAGCGAACCGCGGGGACCTTATGGATGTGAACAATTCCGGCCTCATGGATGGCGTCCACCAGATTGGCGGGGTTAGTGCCCGCCGTCTCAATGGCCTTAACGCCCTTGCGGCCGCAGATTCTGATGGTCTCGAGCGTGTCGTCTCCCACGCTGGCGTCAGGAAGAAGCGAGATATTAACGATGTAGGGTCGGGATGTGAGGGCATTCATCTCGTCGAGGGCCTTTTCGAACTCCTCGTTGGATCCGTAGCAGGTGCGGTTGACCGTGCCTGCGCCCCCTGCCTCACTGACGAGCGAAGCGAAGGAAGGAACTCCCAAATGCTGCATTCCTCCCTGTATCACGGGGATTTCGATCCCCAAAAGATCTGTAATTCTGGTCTTCATGGTAAGGAAAGTCTCCTATTGTCTAAATTTGATTAAGTATGAATGCATACTTACACTAAATTATATCAATTCAATGGGATAATTCAAGAGAAAAGACCACCCCCGGCTATACGGAAAAGCTGGGGGTGGTGATAAGTTTTCGTTATAACAGAATCGTTGTTATAAAACGCGTAAAATTAGTTGTGGCAGCCGCATCCGCCGTGCTCATGGCCCTCGCCGTGACCGCCGCACTCGTGGCCTTCGCCATGGTGATGGCCGCACTCGTGGCCCTCGCCGTGGTGATGGTGGTTGCACTGGGTATTGGGATCATAGTCGAGGTTTCCGGCGATGTAATCGGCAATCACGTCATCGGCCTTTCCACTCACTCCGGGAAGGAGCTCAACTCCCGCCTCCTGAAGAGCCACGCGTGCACCCATTCCGATGCCGCCGCAGATGAGCGTGTCAGCTCCGGCCGCGCGAAGGAAGCCCGCGAGCGCACCGTGTCCTGTGCCGTTCGTATCAATAATCTCTGAGGAGACGATCTGTCCGTTCTCCACATCGTAAACCTTAAACTGCTCGGTCTTTCCAAAGTGCTGACCAACCATTTCCTGCTCGTAGGTAACTGCTACTCTCATGATATTATCTCCTTTTTCTCTAAGCTGTGAAGGCGCCGAAAAGGAATCGATCGTATAAGAGCCCCCGGTAATCTGAAGGCGCCTGCCGTTAACCAGCGAATCTGAAATCTTATGGCGGGCGCTCTCGTAGATGCCTGTTATGGTGGCTCTCGAGACTCCCATCGCCAACGCGCACTCCTCCTGGGTCATCTTCTCATAGTCTATGAGACGAACGGCCTCGAATTCATCGAGCATAAGAACGACGGTATCCTCCGCCTCCTCTCCCTCGGGAACGAAGCTCCAATAGTCCGGATATGCGCAAATTTTCCTGCATCGCTTTGGTCTGGGCATATAACTCCTTTTCTGACATATGTCAATAACTACGTACACTATATCACCGTTTCTGACATATGTCAATAACCGGGCGGGAAGGCGGATTGGCGGCCGGAAGGCCGCTACCCGGGCCTATCTCCTGTCGGCCACGGCCTTGGTCTTCCAGGCGCCGCTGAAGTACCTGAGGACCGAGAGAATCAGCGAATAGCCCCAGCTTATGGGGACGGAGATCCACACGGCCGAGCCGCCGAATCCGAAGAAATACGCCATGACGTATGCAACAACACACCTGATAATAAGACCCGAGAACGAGTTGAACATCGTGAACGTAACGTCGCCGGCTCCCTGCATTACCGCGTTTATGGTCATGTAGACGCAGAATATCCAGAAGATGCACGAGCAGAAGTGCAGGTATCCGTAGCCGGCCCACATGGCCTCGTCGGACACTCCGAAGAGCGCGATGAGCGGGGTCGAGAAGATAAAGGTTATGGCGCTTAAGACCACGCAGACCGCGAAGCCTATGCCCACTATGTTCTTCAGCCCCTCGGAGACTCTCTCCCACCTGCCGGCGCCGACGTTTTGGCCGGTGAACATGCTCATGCCGGCGTTGAAGGCGAAGACGGGGATTAAGACGAGGTTCTCGATTCGGATGGCCGCCGCGTATCCGGCCGTCATGTCGAAGGTATTTACGAGCCTCTGGACCACGATCTGTCCGAGGGAAATCGCGCACTGCTGGATGATTACGGGGATGCCGAACCTGATGGCCAGGCCGCCTATTTCAGCGTCGTACTTAAGCTCGGAGAGCCCCACCCTCAGGGTTTCGTACCTGGTCTCCATGTAGATGATGCTGACCACGGCGGCTACGGCCTGCGATATGGCGGTGGCCACGGCCACTCCCGTGATTCCGGCGTGGAGCACGAGTACGAAGACAAGGTCGAGCACGATGTTAAGCACCGACGATATGAGCAGGAAGTAAAGTCCCGCCTTGGAGTCTCCGACCGAGCGAAGCAGGTTCGTGGCAGTGTTGTAGAGGAACTGGAAAAGGAGCGCCACGCAGTATATCCTGAAGTACAATACGGCCTGATTAAAGAGCTCACCCTCCGCGTTCAGCACGTATTGGAAGAACAGCCCGGCGAAGACCTCGGCCAGCACCGTCACGGCGATTCCGAGCGCAGCGTTCAGTATGAACGAGGATGCCACGGCCTTCTTCACGTCGTCGAGCTTCCCGGCCCCGAACAGCTGCGATGTCACGATCGAGCATCCCGTCGACATTCCTATGGCGACTCCGGTGAAGAGCGCGACCGCGGGAACGTTGGTGCCCACGGCGGCCAGGGCCAGCTCGCCGACGTAGTTGCCGACAATAATGCTGTCCACCATGGAATAAAACTGCTGAAGGAAGATGCTGAGCATTATCGGCAGCGTGAATAGTATAATCTGCTTACGAATGGGTCCTTGTGTCATCGTGGGTTCCATATTTTCCTCCTGTCCGAACGCACTGTAGGTAGATGGCGGGCGGCTTAATCTCCCGCACCGCCGGGATTTATTTTTTTATCACCGCGACCGCGCACGGGATCCGGCCGGGCGCCAGCGAAAACTCCACGTCTTCGTAGCCCAGCTCCGCGAAGAATCCGCGATAACTGTCGTAGGTGAATTCCCTCTTGAAATCGGCCCCCGCCGCATCGATGGTCTTCGAAAGCGCCGTGGTCTTTTCGGCCGCGTTTTTATTTATGTATGTGGGGATAATGACCTTTCCTCCCGGCCTGCACACGCGGTATAGCTCTCCGACCGCGCGGGCGGGATTGTCGAGTAGGTGAATGACGTTCGCCGCCACCACCTTATTGAACGACTCGTCCTGATAGTCCAGCGATGTTATGTCAACCTTTGCAAAGGTGACATTGTTATAGATCACGGTGTTTTTCCGGGCCTTCTCAAGCATCTTCTCCGAAAAGTCCGTAGCCGTGAGCGAGTGGCACAGCGGAGCTATTACCTCACTCAAAAAGCCGGTGCCGCAGGCGCACTCGAGCACCTCGTCGTCGGCTTCTATCTGTTCCGCTATGATTTTGCGCAGTTTACTGTGGGTCTTTCCGTTTATGACATTCACAAAGAAGTCATAGGCCCACGCCACATTGTCCCAAAACATTTATTTCTCCTAAACCTCTCATCGTAAATCAGCAGATGCCTCGCTGCCGGTATACTCGCCCGTATCGAAATCGGCGAATCCAAAAACCTAAGGTACTCTCCCTCAACATATTGCAGGGCGACGTTTCTGGCGCCGCCCTGTCTCATGTTCTCGTCGAGGTGTTCGACGCTGTTATAACAGGGAACGATCACCGTCACTTTCTTCATAATTCTCTCTCCGACAATATGGTTCCCCTAAAACTCGGCGTTCAGGGCCTCCATGGTGTCGATTACAACCACACAGTCTTCCGTTACGTTTTCCATCACATAGCGCATCTGGTTCATGGGAATGGCCACGCATCCGCCGGTGTAGGGCTTCCTGTCGCCCAGGCAGTGAAGGAATATCGCGGAGCCTCTGCCCAGCTCGCCGTCCTCGTTAAAACTGATATTAAGGCCGTACTGATACTGGTAGGTGTACTCTATAAGGTGCTCGCTGTTTTCCGTGTCGAGATCGGGATAGTCATTTATATCAACCATCTGGTTGTAACACATTCCCTCGTTCTGATCGCCTGACCAGTACAGGTCGTCCGTAACCTTCACGTAGGGAATGGCGCATCCGGGATCATCAGCGATTCCGAACGCCGCATTGAAATGATAGGTTCCGATGGGCGTCTGACCACAGCCCTCTACGTGGTCCTCGTCGGCGCAGCTGCCGTTAATACCGATGTAACCGGGGGTACTCATGATCATCTTCCAGGTGCCGTCGTCTTCCTTCTCGTGCATGGAGACCCATGCGGTGGACGTGTCGTAAATAGCCACAACCATCATCTGCTGCGCGTCACCGGACGCATCGAGTGCGGTAACCCATTCGGGCGAATCCTCGGCCTCCAGGGAAAGCTGTTCCCTCGTGCTGCTGCCGCTTCCCGCATCGGCGCTCTCGGCGGTCTGTGCGCTCTCGGCAGTCTGTTCGCCGCTCGCGCTCTCACTTCCGGATCCGGACTGTCCGCATCCCGCAAGTGCAAGCGTCAAAGCCGCAACCATGGCTACAATAACCCTCTTTTTCATAATCCCTACTCCCTTCTCCGCAGTTCACATCACTACGGAATCAAAACACAAGCACTACAATTTAGCGCATTTACATACAACACTATTATAACTTGTTTTCCAAATATCACCACAGTCAATTTGATTTTTTATTTCATCTTAATCCACGGTTTATTTACTCACCCACTTTAAAGTGATATAGTTTAATATAAAAAAAGTTAAAAGGATGGAGATAAATATAAAAAAAAGAATCTTTCCCCTCGTTATTGCATTCTGCATGCTACTGACCGGATGCGGCTCTTCCGGCGACTGGACAGAGACGTCCACCACTACCGACAGCTCAGAATACGTAATAACAGTCATCAACGAGAACGGTAATCCCGTCTCATCAGCCTCCGTAACACTCGACGGAAGCAGCCAATCCACCGATTCATACGGCACAGCGGCATTCGCCTATGACAAAGACGACTCATCTGCGCACAGCCTGACCGTTACCGCGAGCGACTACCGCGACTTCAGCAATGACAGCTTCTACTTCGCCGGCAGCGGAAAGAGCATTGTAAGACTCAATTCGGAAGGCTCCAGCGAGCTCTCCCTGAAAAAGGCCACCTTCATAGAAGGCGACTACAGCGTCGACGCTCTTAACACCCTGATTTCCCTCACCAGGGGAAACGGGGATACATTCAGCCTGACGACCACCGCCCAGGCCGACAGCAGCGACATTGCCAAGTACGAACTCATTCAGGAACAGGATGGCAACGCAAACGTAATCGCCACCTCCACCGACGGAAATTTCAGTAACGTCAGCGTGGACAGCTTCGAACCGGGCTCTAACATCTACATCCTCGTCACCGACAATTCGGGCGCCGAAAAGAGCACGGCTCTTCGAATAAGCGTAAGCGAACAGCTCCAGGATGTGGCGGCAGAGATTTCCTTCGGCGACGTTTCCGCGGAAATCCCCGAGGATACGCCGCTCCTCTCGGAATTCGACAGCATCGACATCAATCTGCCGAACGGCTCTATCTCCTATTCCACGGAGAGGGAAGACGGAAAGACCACAGTCAACATCGGAATCAACGCGGATCCCGAGGCGGTCGCAGACTCCGAGACCTTCGAAGATCTCCTCAGGAACATGTCCACCATGTCGGATGACGATTCCGACGAACTCGCAGAGGACTTCGATAAGATATTTAATGACTACGGAAACGCATTGGAAAGCGGTTCAATGCTTACCGGATTCAAAAACGATACAGACACAGAAAAGGGAATCGAGATTATCGGCGCCCTCTCGGGTACAGTTAATCAGAGCGGTAAGGTAACCGAGGTACAAGGATACCTGGCGATTTCGGCCGAGGCCAGCGCCGAGTTCAGCGCCACCGCCGTGGTCGTCTACATCCCCGTCACCTTCTCGGTTGAAATAAGCGGAGGAGCAGAGCTCTCATCCCCCATCATCCTGAACCTCGAGGCCGGAACCCTCAACTCCGAGCTCGACGTCGCCTTCACGGAAGGCATTACCGGCAAGGCCGGTGTCGGCGTCAAGTACCTCAACGCCGGAGTGTTCGGCTCGGCTGAGCTCGAGGAGGACGTGACTCTCCCCTACCTGGGCAACGATCTGGCCCTCACCGCGGTTACACTCTCCGGCTCATTCGGAGTATACGCCCTGGCCGGACCGTTCGAAAACGACCTGACACTGATCGACGGAGATTACCCATTGTTCCCGCGTTCGGATACCAAGGCGATAACCAAAAGCCTGAATTCCCTCTCCGACATGTCTTCCTACTCCTTAATTGCAGCCGGCACGAAGACATCCTCAAAGGCTCAGGCCAAATCCGTAAGCACAGACCTGGCCTCCAGCGAGGACAGCGTGGACTACACCACCGCGACCGAGGACGGAGTAGAGCTGCTCGCCGGGGAGCTCGGCACCCTCGAAGACTCGAAAATCATGGCCTTTGACATTGCCAAAGCAGGCGATACCGCGGTCATAGTATACGAGGTATTAGACGACGACAGCTCGAGCGATACCTACGGCAGGGAAATCCTCATGTACCGCGTCCTCACGGAGGACGGATGGTCGAGCGCCAACAAGCTCACCAATGCGACCTCCTATGAGTTCGAGCCCGACCTCTGCAGCGACGGCACAGACATCTACCTCGCCTACACCACGACCAACGAGACCCTCGGCTCCAACGACCTTTCGACAGAGGACGGTCTGAGCGCGGCCAAGGCATTCGATAAGACCATGGACATCGTTACGGCGAAGTTCAACGCATCCACCGGTGTGTTCGAGGACTTCGCAGCAGTCTCCGACACCGACCTCAATGAGTACGACCACTCCCCGAGAATCTACTCCGACGGAAGCTGCGTCTACGCGGCATGGATAGCCAACGAGGACGGCGACTTCACCTGCAATAACGAGACCAACGCCATTAAATACGCGACCTGCTCCGGCAGCTCCTGGGGAAGCGCTCAGACAGCCTCCGCCGCAGGATTCCCCGTGACCGAACTCGCCCTCGGCGACCGTTCCGGCACAGCCTCCATCGCGTACAACCGCCTGACGGCCACCTACGACAGCAGCACGGCAGACTCCGTGACCTATTACGGCGCCATCGGCGGCAGCACGACCAAGTTGACGGACCACACGCTCGACAACCTCACCTTCACCACTCTCCCCGGAGAGAGCGCATCGGCCCTTATCGGCTACGAGGACGAGAACCTCTGCACGGTTTCCACCGAAACCAGCACCGTTTGGGAGAACAATGTGGAGGGCCTCTCCAACTACTATCAGGTCCTGGAAGACTGCATTGTCTACCTGAGCTATGACTCGGAGGGCCGGACCGATGTGATGGTCACCTACTACAACGACGAGACCTCGACGTGGACCAGCCCAGTTTCTATCTCCGGGCTCGACAAATCCGCGATATCGCTTCGGGCTGTGGACTACGGCGAAGGAATCATATTGTCGGCCCTTGGGCTCGACGGAAGCGACGATGAGGTTGACATAAATCTCTATCAGCAGGTCTTCTTCGAGAAGAACGACCTGGAGCTGAAGTCCCTCGACTACGACGTAGAGAGCGTCACCGCAGACGAGCCTTACGAGGTAAGCGCGAAGATTGTAAACAACGGAACCACCGACATTTCAGCGGTTAATATGGAAATCTCGAAGGACGGAGAGACCTACAGCAGCGTCGAATACGCCGTCAATCTGGAGGCCGGAGCATCGACCGAAATCTCGTCCTCAAGCGACGGAGTCAGCACCTTCGTGCCCGATGAGATTGACACCTACGAGGTCACCGTTACACCCGTCCCGGAGACCGAAGAAACCGACGAGGACAATAACACCAAGAGCCTCGAGCTCACCTATTCCGAGCTGGATGTCAGCTCCGAGTGCATCGTAGAGAACGGCTACACCGCCCTGGTGGTTAAGACCGAAAACCTCGGGAACCGCAGCACGAGCGCGGACGTTAAAATCTTCGACATGGATGACCCCTCGACAATACTCGAGACGGTCAGCACCGGCACCCTGGACGTGGGCGAGAAGTGCTACAACACCGTGAAGCTCTCCGACGATTGGTTCTCGGAATCCGGAGAGGTTACACTCGGTATCTATGTTGAAAACGGAAACGACGACCTCTATCCCTACAACAACACTACGCTGCAGTATGTAAGGAGCAGCTACAGTACCTATAACATAACCTATAACCTCACCTACGACGGACACACCGGAACCAACAGCGAGGACAACGCCTCGACCTATGACTCCACCAAGGGGCTCGAGCTCGAGGACGCCACCGCGCCGAGCGGCTACGCCTTCACCGGCTGGTATACGGACGAGGACTGCAGCGAGGACTCGCTGATTACGGAGATTGCCATCGACACCTGCGGAGACCTTACGCTCTACGCAAAGTACGAGGAGCTGAACCTCGAGACGCACGGAAGCATTGCCGGCGCAGCCGGCACATACACCTACACCGGCTCGGAGATCGAGCCCTACGTAAGTGTCTACTACGACGGAGAGTACCTGAGCTCCTCCAACTACAG
>JAILAS010000212.1 GCA_024681495.1 Eubacterium sp.
TGAGCCTCCACCTCGACTGCACGACCGTGGAGGGAACCACGCCCGATAAGAACATTCTGCTGATTCACGGCGTCACCTATTCTTCGCACGAGTTCGACATTGACTACCGGGACTACAGCCTGGTGCGCAGGCTGGCGCGCGAGGGATACGCCGTCTGGAGACTCGATATTGCGGGCTTCGGTCAGTCCGAAGAGGTGGAGGACGGATTCATGCCTGACTCCGACTATGCGGCTAAGGACATCGCCGCTGCCGCAAAAAAGATCATTAAGCTGACCGGGGTCTCTAAGATAGACGTGCTCGGATGGAGCTGGGGAACGGTTACCGTGAGCAGGTTTGCTGCGGCCCATCCCGAGCTTATTAATAAGATAGTGCTCTACGCCCCCATAATCAGCGGGCTTGGCGAATACGAGGTCAGCGAAGACTTCCATATTAACAGCTGGGAGCACGCCGCCGACGATTTTCAGAAGAAATCAGACGGCGGATTCGACTACGACATCACGGAGTCGATTGTCATCGAGCTGTTCTGCTCGAGTTGCTGGCACTACGACGGGGACTCTAGCCCCAACGGAGGACGTAGGGACATCTGCGTATCGCAGGACGAGGAGCTGATAGACCTTTCGGCAATCGAAAACCCCACGCTCGTTATCTGCGGCGACAGGGATCCCTACCTCGATTACTACAGGGTGAACACCTCGCTCGACTACCTCCCCGAGGGTTCGGCACTGGAAATTATCAAGGGAGGAGCCCACGCGTTATTGTTGGAGAAACCGTATTATCGGGATTTCCAGGACAGGGTGGTGAGTTATCTGGAAGAGTAACGGTTAAGGCATGTAGAGAGGGAGACAGAAAAGATGAAGAAAAAACCGGTACAGAAGAAACTTTTGAGGGAGCAGATTCAGCGCCGTGTAAACGCCGTGCGCTTCGTGCTGAGGCTCACCTCGAAGCAGATGGTGGACATGGAGCACACCATCGGAGATTTGGTCACTTACGAAACGGATGAGGGACCGGTCAGGGCGCTTACCTATGGATTTGAGGTGGAGGATAAGCGTCCTTTGGTAGTCAACATTCACGGCAGTGGCTTCGTCATGGGGAGCGCGGCCATGGACGATCCCTTCATGATGCAGTTCGTGGAAAAGTGCGGGGTAAAGGTGATAAGCATCGACTACCCGCTCTCTCCGGACGTGATGTTTCCGACTGCGCTGAATCAGTGTTACGCACTGGTAAGGTACGTTAAGAAACACGCGGATGAGTTAGGGATTGACGGCGAAAGGATAGTGCTGATGGGCCACAGCGCGGGGGGCAATATCAGTTCGTCCATCTGCCTTCTGGAAAACAATGCGCCGACGCTGGGGCTTAAAGGCCTCATCCTCGACTATCCTCCCACGGACCTCAGTATGGACCCCTACGACAAGCCCAGTCCCAAGGGCTGCCTGCCTCCTAAGCTGTGTCGCATCTTCGACGCCGCGTACTGCACGGAGGAGGAGAGGACGAACCCCCTGGTTTCGCCGGCATTGTCCACGCCGGATATGGTGAAGGGCTTCCCGCCCACGCTCGTTATAACGGCGGGGCTGGACTCCCTGGCGGAGGAGACTGAGCGATTTAAGGACACTTTGGTCGAGGCCGGGGTAGATGTGACGTTTAAGCGCTTTGAGGGCGCGATACACGGATTCACTATAATGACGGAGAAACAGAGCCGGGGGCGCGAGGGACTCTACGAGATGTCCCTGGCCGCCTGGCAGATGATGGTGGACTTTGTGAATGAGAGGATATAGTGGCTCCCGTCGCCAATGAGAGGATGCAGGGAGCTCCGCCACGTTCGGGTGTCAGTGTGCCACGCTCCCGGCCATTCTCTCAAGCCCTGTCTTCAGCATCGCCCGCGGCATCGCCAGGTTCAGTCTGACGCATCCCTCGGCGTTGCCTACGAACAGCTCGTTTCCTCCTTCGAGGAGCACGCCTGCCCTTTCAGCGAAAAACAGGGGCAGGCTTTTTTCATCGGGGAGCACCTTTGAAAAATCCACCCACGCGAAGTAGGTCGCGTCCGGAACAGAAAATCCTGCGTCCGGTATGTTTTCGGCCAGAAATTCCCCGGTGAAACGAAAATTGTCGTCCAGATAGGAGCGAAGAGCATCGAGCCACTGCGCGCCCCGGGAGTAAGCCGCCTTATGTGCCGCAATGGAGAGCGGATTCAGAGCTCCCCCGGTTTTATCCCGGGATCTGAACCTCGCCCTCTCCTCTTCGTTTCGGATTATGATGTGAGAGTGCATCATTCCGGCCAGGTTGAAGCTCTTGCTGGCCGACATGCAGGTGATGAGCCTGTCGTAATCGGGCATGATGTTCGCCATCGGCGTGTGCCGCAGCCCTGTGCGCAAAAGGTCGCAATGAATCTCGTCGGATATTATCCACAGCCCGTTCCGGGCTGCAATCCCGGCCACCCGCTCCAGTTCCTCCCGGCTCCATACGGTTCCGGTGGGATTGTGAGGGTTACATAATATCAGCATCCGGGCGGAGGGATCGGCCGCCTTTTTCTCAAGGTCGTCGAAGTCTATTTCGTACCGCCCGGAGCGGCTTGCAAGGGGGGACTCCAGGAGCCCGGTCCCGCTGTACTCACAGGCGTGAAGGAAGTATCCGTATGCGGGCGTAAAGGTTATGACCTTTTCTCCCGCGCCGACCAGATCTTCCACGAGCTGATAGAGCGCCGGAACCACTCCCTGCGAGAATACCAGGTGCCTCTTCGGGAAGGTCAGGTCGTAGCGGGTTTTGCACCACTCGAACACGGCCTCGTAGTATTCCGGATCGGTAACCGCGGAATACCCGAGAATCTGCCGGTCCACCCGTTCCTTTATCGCTTCGCGTATCTCGGGGGCTACGGCAAACTCCATGTCGGCCACCCACATGCGGATAAACTCATTGTCGGCAAATGGGAACTCGCGGTGTGGATCGTCTTTAAAGATGTAATGACGCCATCCATCCACGTTCATGGAATTGGTGTTGGTTCTGTCTATTATTTCATCGAAATTGTACTTCATAACATATATGATACCACACCGCGAGAAGTATTAGCGTATGTCGGAGAGCACATCGTCGGGGATGACGAACTCGACCGACCCCATGTAGTACGGAGCCACGGTGCCTTCATCGAAGCAGATGACCACCTCGCCGTCCTCGTTCACGTAGAAGTCCTCGTCGGCGTCAATGCCCGTGAATTCCTCGTCCTCGATGTCCTGGTCTATGAAGTAGATGACGTTTTCGTCGGCCTTCATCTGAGCGCGCATCTGCGACTTGACAGACTCGCTGATTGGGGTGACATAATCCGCGTCTTCCGCGAAGAGGTCCGCCAGCTTTACGATATCTCCGCTCTCGAGGTCAATGGTGTAGTATTCGCTGGTTTCTGCGCTGTCGGCCGCGGTCTCGACGCAGGTGAGCTTCAGGGTGAAGTAATCGTCGGAGGTGTTAATCACTTCGGAATCAACCTTGATGTCGGTATAGCCGTCTTCTTTAAGCTGCTGCTCGTACTCATAGATGTACTGGTCCGAGAAGGCCTCAATGCGGGAGTTCACGTCCTCGACGGAAGATTCAAGCTTCTCGTCGTCAGTCTGTATTTCTTCGGTGGTGATGTCCGCTGAATGCTGTCCGTCGTTGGCGGTGTAGTTGCGGATGGTTACGAGCTTTACGATGCTGCCGATGATGGGAATCTGTTCCATAGCGTTTGCGGCCTGCACGGACAGGTTGGGAACACTGACGAAGACGATTGCGAGGACTGCTGCAGCTGCCACGATTTTTTTGACTCTGCTACCCGGAAATGTCGAAACTTTGAGCTGTTCCTCATGCGTCTTTTTTGCATCGTCAATGGTAGAACGCAGCGCATCCAGCTGATCGTCGGTCATGGAAACCGACTTATATTCTTCCTTTAATTTGTCGAATTGATTTCTATTATCCATGGCGTCTTCCTTTCTTAACTTTCTAAGTCCAAATGTAATTTCTCGAGGGAACGATACATTGTGCTTTTGACAGTACTTTCTTTCATATCCAATATCTCAGCGATCTCTTTTAAGGTGAAGTCCTCGAAGTATTTGAGCTGTATGATGGCCCGCTCCCTGTCGGAGAGGTTTTCTATGGCGTTTTCGAGGTCGATGTCCGTATATGAGTCGGACGTTTCCGGCTCCTGGCTCTTTGGGGAATCGATGAAGGTCACCTTGCTTTGCTCGTTGACTTTCTTAAAAGTCGAGTTGATCATTATTCGATAAATCCACGTTCCAACGTATCGGGGTTCTTTAAGTGTGTGAGATTTCTCAATCGCCTTTATACAGCCGGTCTGAACGATATCCAGAGCGTCCTGCTCGTTGTGTACATAGCTGTATGCCAGCCTGTAGTATAAGACGTAATTTTCCAGTAGGGTTCTTTCTACCAGGTCCTGCTTTTCTATGTATGCTTTCTTCATGTTTTTTACCTCTTCCGGCGAACTGAGCGGGTGTGCTACGGTATCCCGCCGGCATCGTCACGTCGTATCGCCCTTATTGATGCATCTGTTTATTAGATACCCGCCGCCCCCAAAAAGTTTCAAAAAAAATAAATGTTTAGAAAAGAAGTAACGCACCGGATGCTTTGCATCCGCGGCAGGAGGAACACCAAAAAGGTAACGCACCGGACACATCATGTCCGCGTCAGGAGGAACTCCTGACGCGCAAAAATATGGCTGTAGCCGCTGATGCTTGCATCAAGCGGTTACAGTTGTATTTTTGGAGTGCGTTACCATGCTCTCACACCACAAACACTGCGCGTTTTGTGGTGTGGGAGTAACCAGCCCTCGGGGCGATTCCGTCACCGGGAGCAGCGAATTGCATAAGGATTGATGTTTCTTAGATGGCGTTGAGTACGTAGGGAGTTTTCGCCCGGATGGCGAAAACAGGGAGATATGAGGCATGGATGCCGAATCTCTCCCGGTCCCGTCCGTTTCCGAAATCTTCCACGGCATCTTAGAAACATCATCCGAAAGGCATTCTGAGCTGCGCCGGTGACGGAATCGCCCCGAGGGCGTTAATCCCCACACCCAACCCCGCATATTTCATTCACTTCCGTCTTTCGTTGCCATTCAGCTGATAATACCTCGCCTTCGCCTCATACATCCTCTTATCCGCAATCTTCGCGAGGTCGGCAACCGAACTGTCCGGGAACTCGCTGCTGCAGACATATCCGTATGAGGTGCTGAGGAAGATGCTGTTGTCCTGTGACCAGTCGGCAATCCGCAGGTCGTAGGAGTCCAGAAGCTCCTCGGTTTCCTTGCGGTTGGCGTATATCAACGCGACGAACTCGTCGCCGCCGATTCGGTAGACCTTCCCCTTGGTGGAGAAGCACATCTTCATGCACTGCGCGGCGCCAATGATGTAATTGTCCCCTGCGTCGTGCCCGTAGGTGTCGTTCACTTCCTTAAGACCGTTAATGTCCATCGAAACGTAGACAATCTCGCGATTTCCACGCTCTTTATCGAATCTCGTAACGTCAATCTCGTACACGCGCCTGTTCAGAAGGAGCGTCATGGCGTCGAGATCCGCGCTGTCGAGCTCGTCGATGATTCTCTCGGCCAGGGTGAGTCGTATGTAGAGGAAGTTCATACCCAATACAATCTGGAATACGAAGAATACGAAGACGTTAATCAGCGAGGGAGTCATTCCGTAGGTATCTATAATCAGGTAGAGCATTCCTGTATCCGCCAGCACAACCATGAGTGCGTAAACGTAAGGAGTCATGAAGAAACTCAGAGGCACGATGAAGGAGAAGGTCATGAAAACCATCGGATCCACCACGCCGTTTATGATTTTATCGGATAGTGAAATCGCGAGCGACCATCCGTAGAGGACGATGGCGCACAGGGGATTGATTATCTGCAGCAGGATATACCTGTGCTCGATGTCGCGGCTTACCGTCGCGTTTATGATAATACATATGAGTGAGAATGACAGGAGAAAAACGTAGAAGCATCTGTATCTGAAAAGATATGTCTGGTATAGGTCGGGGTTGGTGAAAGTGTAGGTAATCATGATGCACTCGAGAAGGCACACAACGACCAACGCTATGGTTGAAGTCTTCAGTGAAGAACCATAGGCTTCTATTAGAACACGAGTCTTTTTATTTGCCCTAGCTTTATTGTACATACCCCAACCCCAATGTATGTGAAGAACGGTAGCTACGGAAATTTTATTAACGATTTAAAAGAATTATACCAAAGCGGTTACATATCGACAAGGCTTTATGTCGCATTGTATACAGAAAGGTCGCCCGATACGGAAGAATACATGGCCCGGGAGAACTGGTGTATTATGTCTACCAGCTTCTTTTGGGGAACCGGGGTGCCTGCGTTAATCCATTCGAGCATAAGGTTAATTACTCCGGCGTTTTGGAAAAAGGCGGCATAGTACTCCGTCAGCGGACGGCGGATGGAGCGCCCTGTAATACACTGAAAACCCGACTGTCTTTATTTCACGGCATCAATAAGCTCCCGAAGGGTATCGTCGACGGTCAGCTCCGGCTGATCGTCGATCATCTTCCCGAGGGGGCTTAGCTTTTGCATATTTTCATCCATAAGATCGGGGAGCGCGAGAACCTCCTGCCTGCACTTTTCGTAGGCGTCCTCGTCGCCGGAAATCAGACCGTCGTACAATAGGTTGACATAATTTCTATATTCCTCGACGTTGAAATAGTCCAGGTCTATGGCTCTTCTGCCGTATTTAATCATCGCGTCGTAATCGCCGTCAATATCGGCCACCATCGCCTTCGCGTACCACGCCAGAGCACAGTATTTGTTGTGGGAGAGGATGCCCTCCGCCAGCGCCTTCGCCTCGTCCGCATCTTCGGTTTCGGAAAGCTCGGCGATAAGGGCCTCGGTGTGCGAGGGATAGAGGCGGAGCGTGAGTTCCGTGTTTCCGGCCTTGAAGGCCGCCAGTGGAACGCAAAGATATACGCCCGCCAGCGCGAAGAGACCGAGCACGCACTTCGTCCGGAGCGCCACGGGAATCCCGCCGGGCGATGGTTTTATGTCAACTACATCCGCCGGATTTCCATCCTCGTCATCCACATCTGCCGGATCTCCATCCTCGTCCCCGGCGTCCATTCGAACACTCCGCCCAATCTTCACATCGTCCAGTATGAGGAGCATGAGGAACGCCATGCCCGAAAACGCCATGTCGAAGTCCAGGAGTCCGTGGACGAAGAGGACGGCCAGCATTGTTTTCATGGGCGATGACACCTGCCTCGAGAAAAGCCCCCAAACGACGGCCGCAGCGTAGCAGACCATCGGCACAATCCCCGCGTCGAGCCCCAGCTGGAGCAGGTCGTTGTGCACGAACATCACGGAGTACCATCCGGTCTGTATGGAGTTCTGTATGTAGTAGTAGCCCATGTAGCCCAGGCCGAGCGGGTATTTTACGAGCAGGGGCAGGGCGTCCAGGGCGTAGAGGGCGCGGCCGACCAGGGTCGATTCCGTGAGGGAAATTTCCGTAATACGGGAGAGCGCGCCTTCGCCGGTGAGCATCAGGGCGCCCGCTCCGATGAGTACGGCCGCCAGCGATATGATTATA
>JAILAS010000039.1 GCA_024681495.1 Eubacterium sp.
CTTTCCCACAAAAACCAAACGAGCCCCCACGAGGGAGGCTCATTCGGTGTCAGAATTTACTTAGGTCAAGACTCGCTCGCGAGTCTTGATATCACTCAGACTTGACGATGAAGGTTACCTCTCCATCCGCCCCGTCTGCGAGTGCCGTGAAGGTCTTATACTCCTTTGCCGCATCGGCCACGCCGGAAACGTCGTCGAGGACTCCGGTGAGGTCATCGAAGAGGTCGGAGATCTCGTCGATGCCTTCCTCCTTGAACTCCTTCATGCCGTCCGCGAGCTCCTGCGCTCCATCGGAGAGCTTTCCGGTTCCTTCGGACAGCGCGTCCGCGCCGTCGGAGAGCGTGTCGATTCCCTCGCCCAGTGCGGACGAGCCCTTGTAGAGTTTGGTCGATCCGCTCGAGAGCGCCGTGATTCCGGATGTGAACGTGTATCCGGTGTCGGAATCCTTCTCGGTAAGCGCCTTCTCAAGCTTGGACGCTCCGGTCGAGAGGCTCTTCGCGCCGCTCACTGCGGTACCCATGTTGCTGTAGATGGTGGCCATTCCCTCGGAAAGATCGGAGGCACCCGTCGCAGCTGCCGCCACACCGGTGACCATGGAGTATCCCGTGGAGGAATCCACCTCTTCGAGGCTGTCGGCTACGGTACTGAGGGCCGCGGCGGCTCCGGTCGCCTGATTGGCCTTGGCCAGATAGTATGCGTAGCAGCCGTCGAGGAAGCTGTAAACGCTCGGCGCGTATGCGCCGTAGGTCGCATCGGAGGCCTGGGCCGATGCGATAACCTTGAGCTGATCGTATGCGCTGGAGAGATCGCTCACGTCGGTGTAAGAGGAGTCGGCGGAGTTGAGCGCTGCCGCAGTCGCCATTGCCGTGTAGACGGCGTATGTGCCGTCCGACAGGCCCTCGAGCCTGGATGACTCGAGCGTATCCCTGGCGCTCTTATACTTTTCGGCCAGCGTATTGGCGCCCGAGGCGATGCTCTCGTATCCTTCCGCCTGGGTGTCCAGAGTGGAGGGAAGCTCCGCCACCTTGGTGCTCATGACGGACAGGCTCTTGGAGAGGCTGGCGGCCCCGGTCTTGGCAGACTTCATTCCGGTATAGAGCTGCTGGAGACCCGTGCTCAGGCTGGACGCTCCGGAAGAAACCTGCTTCACGCCGGATACCAGAGACTTGGCAGAGGTCTTGAGGCTCTTGAGGGATGTGCTGAGGGTCCTGGCGCCCTTGGTAATCTGGACGTTGCCGTCCGAGAGCGCGGTCACGCCCGAGGTCAGCTTGTCGGTTCCCTCGTCCAGCTCGTCCGCTCCGTCCGCGAGCTCGGAGGTGCCGTCCACCAGCTCGTCAGTAGCGTCCACGAGCTTGTCGATGTCGTCCTCCACGTCGGATGCGTCAGCGGACTCGGAGTCCTCATCGGTTTCGTCGAAGAGCGATGCGCTGTACATGCTCATCATGGTCTTTATCTCGCAGTCCGTGACGTCGGCGGTGATGGTCACCTCGTCGGTCAGCTTGTCCTCGATCTCGTCGACTTTGTCGCTGTCAATGGCACTGAGGTCGAGCGCGTCGGAGAGGCCCGGAAGCGCGTATGCCACGATGATGTCGTAGTCGCCGTTGGTGATGACCTTTCCGCTGGAGACCTCCACGTTGGAGAAGTTGTCTGATGAGGCCATAATCGCCGTAGCCGCCAGGAAGGGAACCGTGGTCTCCTCCCCGTCCACGTCTACGGTCGCGTTGTTCTTATAGTTGATGGTAATCTCGAGCTCGCCGGTAGCACCCTCAAGTTCGGATGCATCGATGGACTGTCCGTCGAGCTTATAGCTAAGCGAGAGCTCTACGGGGAGCGAGTCGGTGGACGTTCCCTGGTAGTACACGTCATTGCCGGCGGCGGCGATGGTTACGTCCTCGCCGTTGACCGTGATTTCCTCGTCGCCCTTTGTGTTTACCACGTCCGTCAACGTGGTTTTATCGTTGATAACGGCCAGGCCCTCGTCGTTCTTCATCCAGTCGGAAACGGTGATCTCCGTCACCTTTCCTGTCATATCGGTTACCGCGTAGACCTTCTCTTCCTTATATGCCACGCCCTCGCCGGACCCGCCGTCCGAGACGGTTTCATCGGCGTCTGCGGCATCGGCCGTCTCCTCTGTCGCGGCGCCGGACTCTGTCGCAGAGGAAGCGGTGGAGCCGCACCCTCCGAGCATTCCTCCGGACACGCACAGAGACGCGCAAAGCGCCACTGCCGTTCCCTTTTTAAGTATATTAAAAGTCATATTTTTCATGAACTTCTCCTTTCAAACCATACTACATTAAGTATAAACCTTATTCCAAATTCCAAATTGACAATATTTCTCAGTCAGCCTACGCGTGCGAGTGGCCGGAGATCCCTTCGGTCTTCGCCCTTTCGGCCCGCTCCTGCTCGACCACCTCTTTGAAGCCGCCGCTCGTGCGGATTATCACGTAGTCGAGGACTCGAAGGAGCGAGGGAACTACGAGCGCTACCACTACCATCGATATGAGCGCTCCCCTGGCCATCAGCGTGCACAGCGAGCTGATCATGTCGATGTCGGAGTAGAGGGCCACGCCGAACGTCGCCGCGAAGAACCCGAACGCGCTTACCATTACGGACTCGATCGACGTCTCGTGCGCCTTGGTCAGCGACTCGTCCTTGGTGAAACCGTGCGTCCTGTACTGCTTATACTTAGTGGTCATCAGTATCGCGTAGTCGACGGTGGAGCCCAGCTGAATGGTTCCGATTACGATCTGCGCGATAAACGGAAGCGTCGTGTTCATGTAGCACGCCAGCGACATGTTCAGGAATATGGCGAACTCGATGCAGGCCACCAGCATGATGGGCAGCGTGATCGACTTAAACAGTATGAGGATGATTACGAACACAAGGCCGATGGAGACAGCCGAGACTATGGCGAAGTCCCTGTCGGTTATCTCGATGAGGTCGTCCGTGCAGGGTGCCTCGCCGACCAGCATGCAGTTCTCGTTGTACCCCTTAATGATGCTGTTTATGGAGTCAATCTGCGCAGAAACCTCGTCGGAGGCCACCTGGTACTCGCTCATAACGAGGATAACCTTCCAGTTGTCGCTCTCCAAAAGCTCCTTCATCTCGTCGGGAACCATGCTCTCGGGTATGGTGCCTCCCACCAGGGAGTCCAGGCCGAGCACGGCGCTCACGCCGTCTACATCATCGACCTCGTCGCACATTTTGGCCACCTCGTAGGATTCCATCGAGGCGTCCGCCAATATCATGTGGGCGCAGCTTAAGTCGAACTTCTCCTGCAGCTCCTTCTGGGAGGAAACCGATGCCAGCTCCTCCGGCAGCGAGCTGTCGAGGTTGTAGTAGACGGGCACGTGGCTGTTTCCGTAGATCGCGAACGGAAGCAGGCAAAGGAAGATAACTATCAGCGCCTTATAGTGCCTGGTAACAAACCCGGAGATGCGGCTTATACTCGGGATGAGCGGCCTGTGTTTAAACTTCTCGATGAGTCCGTCGAATACGAGGATCATCGAGGGCAGGATCGTTATGCAGCAGAGCACTCCGAAGATAACTCCCTTGGCCATTACGACTCCGAGGTCTAAGCCCAGTGTAAAGCTCATGAAGCACAGGGCAATGAAGCCCGCCACCGTGGTGATGGAGCTTCCGAACACGGAGGATGCCGTGGCGGCCACCGCGTTGACCATTCCCTCTATCTTATCTCCCTTGAAGCGCTCGGTCTGCTCCTGATACGAGTGCCACAGGAAGATGGAGTAGTCCATGGTGACTCCGAGCTGGAGCACTGCTGCCAGGGCCTTCGTTATGTAGGAGATCTCCCCGAGGAAGATGTTGGATCCGAGGTTGTAGACTATCGCCATTCCGATGCTCGCGAGGAACAGGAAGGGAACGACGAACGAGTCCATCGTGAGCGCCAGCACCAGGAGCGAGCACACGACTGCAATGAGGACGTACACCGGCGTCTCCTTATCCGAGAGGATTCTCGTGTCGGTTACGATGGTGCTCATTCCGCTGAGGAAGGTGCCGTCTCCGGCCACGTCCCTGATTTCCTCAATGGCGGTCATGGTCTCCTCGGCGGAGCTGGTGGTCTCGAAGATTACTATCATCAGGTTCGTGTCGCCGTCGTCGGTCTGGAAGGCGTCCACTATCTCGGAGGGAAGTGCGCTCGTGGGGACCGAGATGTCTACCAGCGAGTCGTACCATACGACCCTGGCCACATTGTCGATATCCTCGATCTCGCTCTTTAACGCGCTGACCTCCTTGGCCTCGAGTCCCTCCGTCACCATCATGGAAAAAGCGCCGGTACCGAACTCGTCCACCAGGATGTCCTGACCCTCCATCGTCTCTATATCATCGGGCAGATAATATAGGATGTCGTAGTTTATCCCCGTGTTGAAGTAACCGATGCCTGCGGGAATGAGCAGCAGGACTGCCAGTATCAGGATGGGGATCCGAAATTTAACAACTTTTTGGGCGAATTTGTACATAAACTATACTCCCTTCATTTTTAACACCAATGCTCCGGACCGGCCGGGGGTCGGCTTCGCCGTGTGACCGTTTGGAGCAAAAATGACTCATGGTCATTTCTTGTGCTCATAAAGTTATAACACTAAACTGACCGATGGTCAATAATTTTGAGGCACAAAAATGACTTTTGGTCATTTTGTAAATATTGGCGCCCGAAAGGAAAATGACTTTTGGTCAGTTTGCATAAATGACTTTTGGTCAGTTTTGTGTTATTATCATTCCATGGGACTTATAGAAGAGAAAAAACAGGCTAAGAAGGCTAAAATACTGAACTCGGCTTATAAGCTGTTCACAGAGAAGACGCTGGAGGCGACGTCCATTTCGGACATTGCGCGCCACGCCGGTGTCGCCAAGGGAACATTTTATCTGTATTTTCACGATAAGTACTCCCTCTACGAGACTCTGGTGGTCAGCTGCTCGAACGAGATTATCGTGAAGGCGCTGCGCTCCATAGACCAGAAGACCCTCTCCACGGATAAGGACTGGGTTTTCGCGATAATGGACAACATCCTCGACCAGATGCAGGAAGATCCCTCCATGCTCTCCTTCATCGCAAAGAACCTGAGCTGGGGCATATTTAAGAACGCCCTGCTCTCCGACCAGGACAGCGGCCACATAAACATGCACACCCTGTTCTCCTCACTGGTGGTAGAGGACGGGCTGCTCAAGTACTCGGACCCCGAGCTCATGATCTTCATGATAATCGAACTGGTGGGCTCCACATCTCACTCGGTGATTCTCGACGAATCGCCCACCACGCTCGAGCACCTGAAGCCGTACCTCTACAAAACCGTCGGCTCCATCATCAACATGTTCTACGTGGAGGACGTTTCAAAGAGGAAGGACGCAGCCGAGGCCGGCTTCGTCTGTCCCACCCCCGACGAATTGCCCATTTCGTATTAAACAGAGAGCATCCTTTTCGGGCCCGACACGACCGCGCACCGCGGCTGTGCCGGGTCCGTCTTTTTATTCATGTTTTTCTTTATTTAATGGCTTTCGTGGGTTTATAATACCCCCATGGGTATAAAAGAATTTTTTGAAAAACCGAAGGAATACGCCGTCGTGCTCTGCGGCGGAGGAGGAAAGGGCGCCTATCAGGTGGGCGTTTGGGGATATCTCGACGAGATCGGCCTCACCAAAAACATAAAGGCCATTTCGGGTTGCTCCATAGGAGCGTTGAACTCCCTGCTGTTTGCTTCCGGAGACATAAAGCGCGCCATAGACATATGGGAGAAGGCCGACGCATCGCTCTTCACCCACAAGGGCGACGACCGCCTGTCGACAGACGATTCCTACGAGGAAAACACCATATTGAAGAGGCTCCGCGCCTTCATATCCGATCCGCTCACGTCCATGGCGCCGTACAGCCAGGAGGGAATCGAGGACCTCATAGACACCCACATGGAGGGACGCTACGACAGACTTTTTGATGACGACATGATGCTCTACACCTCCACGTCGAGGGTAAAGGTCAGAGGCGTGCTTCAGGAGAACCATCACCTCCCGCTGGCAGGTCACTACGAGTGCCTGAACGGAAAGACACCCGAGGAGATACGCGAGTGGACCCTGGCATCCTGCGCCATCCCGGGCGCATACCCTCCCAGGCGCATCGGCGAGCACCTTTACTACGACGGCGGCGCCACCGACAACGTTCCCCTGCGCCCCCTCGTCTGGGCGCGCTTCAAAAACATCATCATCGTACACCTGCGCACAGCCGACGATCCCAAGGAGATGGAGCGCCACATTACTTCCTTCGAGGGCCTGGACCTGCGCAACGTGAACATCTGGGAGATATATCCGTCGGATCCCGAGGTACTCGGCGACACCATGGAGCTTTCCTACGAAAAAACACTGGCCCGCCTCGCCATGGGTTACAATGACGCGAAGCGGACCCTATCGGTCGCCCCCGGGTTCTTCGGAACCAGGCTCCTTCCCCCGGAGGCATAATATTCCGTTGATAAACGGCCGGCATAACGCCGGCCGTCTTTTTTACATCTGCATTCCGCCGCAGACGGGAAGTGCCATTCCCGTAATGTGATCGGCCATGTCCGACATGAGGAATACCACTCCGTCCTCGATGTTCTTCGTGGTTCCCATCTTTCCGTCGGGAATGATGTGCTCCTTCATAAACTCCGTATCCTGGGTGCCGCTGGCAATGCTGTTCTTCATAAGGTCCGTTCCCTCAGTGGGTCCGGGGCATATGGCATTCACACGGATTCCGTTCTTAGAGTTCTCCACGGCGGCGGTCATCGTGATTGCGATTACGCCCGCCTTGGAGGGGCCGTACGCTCCGAACGCGGGTGCCATCTTCAGTCCGCCGATGGACGAGGTATTGACGATGGCGCCGTGGCCCTGCTTATTCATCTGTATGAGCTCGTACTTCAGGCAGTGGAACGTGCCGGTCAGATTGGTGTTGATCACCTTCAGCCAATCCTCCTCTGTCACCTCGGTGAGGGGCGCGAAGGGGATGTTCACGCCGTCGGCGCCGCATCCTGCGTTGTTGAACGCGTAGTCCACTGAGCCGTAGGCCTCGACCGTCCTGTCGATGGCGGCCTTAACGGACTGCTCGTCGGAGATGTCGCAGTACACGAACATCGCGTCTCCGCCGGCCTTCTTCACCAGCTCGACGGTCTCCGCGGCCTTCTCCTCCTTGCGAGCGGTCACTGCCACCTTGCAGCCCAGAGAGCCGAACCTTACTGCCACGCTTCTTCCCATTCCGGAAGCCGCTCCCGTCACGAATAAAACTTTTCCCTTAAACTCTTCAAACATAGTGTCCTCCTTAAATATCCTGACTATATCCTCATGGCCGCATTGTAGGCCTCGTGGTTCGCCCTGTAGTAATTGCCGCCCTTCGCGGTGCAGTCTCCCACCATTATAACATCATTGCTGCCGTACTTAGACAGGAGCATCTTTCCGAGCGCATCGTTCGGCTTCACGCCGAGTGCGTTTACATAACTATCCGCCTTCCAGAGCTTCTTAACTCCGTTCTCCTCGGTCTCCACTCCCTCGTCGGAGATGGAGAGTATCCTCTGCCCGCCGTTCAGGCTGACGCCGTTCCTCTCAAGCTGGTCGAGCAGGTCCGCCTTATTGAAAATCGGCATCTCGGAAACGAACGCCTCGCGCGGGATCATATCGAGGACGGTCACCTTCCTGCCCTCGTCGGAGAGCGCCAGTGCGCACTCGAGGCCGGTAATTCCGCCTCCGAGGACAATGACCTCGTCGCCCGTGGCCACTTCGCCCGCATCCACGTCGCGAACGGCCAGGACCTTATCCCCGTCCATGCCGGGAATGGGAGGCGTAAGGTAGGTGGAACCTGTCGCCACTATCACCTTATCGGGGTTCACCTCTTCGATGAGGGCCTCGTCGACCTCCACTCCCAGGTGCACCTCGGCGCCGCATTCCATCGTCTCCTCAATATCCCACTGCAGGTACTCCCTCATGAGACCCTTGAAGGGCACGAGCACCGCATCGTTCAGCAATCCGCCCAGCCTCTTCTCCTTCTCGTAGAGCACGGCCTCGTGCCCTCGTTTACATAATATCTGTGCAGCCATCATGCCGGCGGGCCCGCCGCCAATTATCATCACCCGCCGGGCGTCCGCGGGGGCGACCTTCTCGATTTCCTCCGCGATACCGCATCGGGGGTTAATGGCACAGCTCATCGTGGTACCCCAGGTATTCGCATTGCCGCACAGGTCGCAGCGCGTGCAGGGGCGCACCCTATCGGCCTTGCCCTCCAGCGACTTCTTAACGATGTCTCCGTCCGCCATGAAGCTCTTCGCCATGGCCACGATGTCGGCCTCGCCCGAGGCGATTATTCGCTCGGCCTCCTCCATGCTGGTTATCATGCCGACCACGGCCACGGGAATGTGCAGGCGCTCCTTCACGATCTTCGAGTAGCGAGTGTTGAGCGGCTGGTGCGGGGTGCGGAAGTAGGTCGGTATGGTGTATCTGGCAGAGAGGTGGAATATGGAGCCCTGGGACACATGCATGATATCCACGTACTCCTGGGCCAGCTCCATAAACGCCAGAGACTCCTCGAACTCCAGGCCGCCCTCGATTCCCTCTGTGGCGGAAACTCGAAGCTCTATGACCATGTCCTCTCCAACCGTCTCCCTGATTGCCCTGAGCACCTCCAGCGGGTACTTCCTGCGGTTCTCGGGGCTTCCGCCGTACTCATCCGTGCGGACGTTTGAGTCGGGAGAGAGCCACTGGGCCAGGAAGTTATTGTGGGCGCAGTGGATGAGGATCATCCTGAAGCCGGCGTGCTTACACCTTAATGCACAGTCCGTGAACTGATTCTTCAGGTAGTCCATGTCCTCGCGGGTCATCGTGCGGACGTTGTCGTCGGGAGAGAGCGGGCGCTCCGCGGAAACCACCGCGGTAGGCTCGCCGTTCTTCGGCGCCCTGTTGCCCCTGCCGGCGTATGCCAGCTCCACCGAGAGCTCGGCTCCGTTCCGTCGACATTCCTCCACCAGCATATTCATGCCGTGGATGCAGTCGTCATCACAGACGTTCATCTCGCAGAGCCAGTGGGAGGTGTCATCGTGCGTCACCGGCGTGTCGCCGACAGTCACCCAGCCTGCCCCTGTCTTAGCCTGCCACTTCATGAAGTCGAGCATGTCCTGACTCATCGAGCCGTCGGCATTGCATTTTAATACCACCGTGGGCGCATACTCCAGACGGTTCTTAAGCGTGAGTCCCCTGATGGTGATGGGGTCGAATACGTGCGGGTATTTGTTTGGGTTCATGGCTTTTCCTCCGTTTATTATTCATTAAAGCTAATAACGATTTTTCGGTTGACTTTTTTCTATTACACAGTAATAATAAGGCAATAACGGGGATTATCAAAATACTTTATCTCACATATTGGTATTCCATAAAAGGAATAACTTTTTCGAAACCGCGCAGGAGGATACTCCATGGAACTTCAGCAGCTCATCAACTTCCGGACGGTCGCCGAATGCCAGAACATATCGATGGCGGCCAGACAGCTATACATATCCCAGCCTTCACTAAGCAAGAGCATCTCCCGGCTCGAGGCCGACCTCGGCGTGCCGCTCTTCACCCACCGCAAGGGCCGCATCGAGCTAAACGACTACGGCCGGGTGTTCCTCGCCAGCACGGAGATGGCACTCTCCGAGATAGAGCGCGGCGCGCAGAACGTAAGGCGCATGTACGATTCCGACCGCCACGTCCTCTCCCTCGGGAGTAACATCTCGGGATTTCTCCCCGACAATCTGCCCGACTTCATAGCCGCTCACCCCGAGATAGGCATACGCCAGCTCTCATTGTCCGCTCATGAAATGACCGAGCAAATCCTGCAGAGGACACTGACTCTGGGCATCTCCTTCACCCCAATCGAGGACGAGAGGATAGAATTCAACGTCCTCGGAAAAAAGGAATTCGTCCTTGCCGTTGGAAAAGAGCATCCATTGTCATCCAAAAAGGATGTCCGGATGAAAGAGCTTAGTGAGGAGACCTTCATATGCGATCCCTCCAGGATGAGCGTCGAAGCTCTGAGAAAATTCTGTTCTCAGGAGGGGTTCACCCCCCACGTGGGATTCGAGATAGAGGACGCAGAGCTAATCCATAATCTTATCGCGAAAAACAGGGGAGTCGCCATTCTCCCGCTCGGCCTGTGCGCGCGCCTTCTGGTAACCCACCCCGGCACCGGATTGCGCCTTATAACGGTGAAACCCGCGCCCGAGCCCACCATAATAGGCGTAGCCCATCTCAAGGGGCAGGACCTCTCACCCGCAGCGGCGCTGTTTATTGACTTCCTGAAGAAGACCATCAAAAAGGAAGACCGGGTGGTGGCGGGAATAAGCTAATCTCCGCGCCCCGGTTTCACAAATCACTGCACCAAAAAGCCGGGCAGTCCGTCCTGGACTACCCGGCAATCTTCTACATATACGGTATTCTTAGCTGCTCCCGATACACTTATCCGTGTCCGTTATGCCTGTCAATATCTGTCAAAATCTCCAACGACATTAACGCCCTGAATACCCTGCTGCTGAATTTCCACAGCCTCCGCATATTTCTTGGGAACCTTCTTTGTCTTAATCTTATAGGTATCCCTCTCGAGGGTGCAGCTGCTATCCTTTTCTCCGTCATCGAGAATGGCGGATACTACCGTCGTTCCCTTCTTAACCCTGTTCGATCCGGACTTAAACTCGAACTCATTCGTCCGCGTATATTTATTTGCAACATTCATGTAGCTGAGATTGGTATACGAAGTATTTGTAACAAGCACCGTGCCCGCATCGTTGGAAGTGGTCACCTCGGACTGCGCTGAAAATACAGGCCATCCGTCCGTCTGATTTACATCAACTTTCCTGATGCATCCGTCTTTATCATACGTAAAGACAGTCGACTGTTTGGACTTCGCATACTTAAAATGCTCCGTACTCTTAGCACTCTCCGACGTGCTAAGATTGGTATACTCATAAATATACGTGTATTCACCCGGAATAGTAGAAACCATCTTCCGTAGATTGCCTTTCTTATACGTATACTTGCTTTTAACGTTGTCGGTCAGGCTGGTAACGACCTCTTTTGTGGTGACTCCGTCGTCCACCTCTATATCAGTCACTTTCTCGCTCACTGTGGCAACAGACTTCGTATAGTGGTCGCCCTTCGATGAGAACTTTAATACGCTCGTGATCACGAGGTTGTCCTTGCAATAAGAGGCACCGTTCCTATACTCGCTGTCTTCACCGGCAGGATATTCGGTAGCAATCGATCCCGTAAGGCTCTTGTAAGTGTAGTACATGGGAGCCGTATCCACCTGAGTCCTCTTCTTCAGCATTCCTTTTTTGTTATAGGAATACGTCGTCTTCGCGGTGACCTTCGCTGTGACGGTGTATCCGTAGGTGTTCTCTTCGTCGTATGAGTCGCTGTTGGTATCGGTTTTTACACTGTACTTAGTCGTGTAGTATGTGGTCACCACCTTCTTTTTAATCTTACCGGCGGCCTTACCCTTTGCTACATACTTATACGTGGTAACAGCCTTTTCTTCCTCAGTACTCTTCACATACTCGGTTCCATACACAGCGTACGTCGACGTATACGTATTCGCATCACCGTCGCTGCCATACGAATACTCCACCTGGGTCATAATCTTTTCACTTGTGTTGCTCTTCTTCTTATTCTTGCTTACGCTTTTCGAAATCAGGCCGTTTTTATTATAGCTGTACTTGGTCACACTGCCGTCGTCAACACCGGTTTTAGCGGTAACGACATCAACAGACGTCTTCGCAGCCGCCTGCACCGGCTGAGCCGGAACCAGACTGCCGACCATAAGTAACGCCGCAAACGCAGCAATTAAACGTTTTATCTTCATCTCCTGCCCCTCCTTAATACCTCACAAGATCAAATGCATTGTTAATGCAGCCATACTGAAGTGCGTACTGTTGACTCTCCGCCAGGTCGGCATAGAATGAATTCAGCTTCTTACTCTTCACCTTACATTTGGCCCTTTTAATTGTCTTACTGTTGTCCTTGTCTCCATTGGCAAGATATGCCCCGGATATCTCGGTTACCTCCAGGATTCGGTTCGAATCTCCCTTAAAAACGTATTCGTAAGACACCTTCGCCTTTGTTTTATTGGTCACGTAAAACAGGCCCGAATAAACAACTGTGTTGGTATAACCGCCATTACCGGCTACTTCCTTCGTGGCGCGGCTCGCATATCCCAACTCGGCATCATTCTTCCTGGCTGTATAGCCCTTAAGCGAATGATTCTTATTGTACGTATAGCTAACGCTTGAGGTGCTCTTGTCGTCCTTATATGTATACTTATCATAGTACTCGTCCGAGGTGCCGACGTTATATATGTCAGTATACTTAATCACTCCGGAGCTCTTATATGTCCACTTGGAAAGGTATCCTTTATTGTATTTATATGTATTAACTTCGTTGCCGTAATCCTTCGTGTAGGTATCCTTGGTGGCCACACCGTCTGTCACCTCCACGTCGGTTTCGGTATCCACACAGTTTCCCACAGTCTTCACCACCAGGCCCCCCTTGGTTTTGAAAGTAGTGGTGATAACGGTATTCCACACATCGTCCTTATAGGAGGCGCCGTTTCTATACACACTGTCCTCACCGGCAGGGTATTCCGTAGCGTAGCAGCCCTTCAGATTGGAATACGTATAGTGGACTTTTTCAACCTGCGTAGTCACAATCTTTTTCAGCACGCCCTTCTTGTTGTAAGAGTAGTTTCTGGTCACCGTATACCTGTCGGAGATCTTATAAGAGCCGGAATTTTCGGTGTCGTAGTCGTCACTGTTTGTATCGCACGTCATCTTATGATTATCAGAATACGTACAAACAGTCACGCATTTCTTGAGCTTACCCTTGGCCTTGCCCTTAGTATAATACGTAAACTTCGTCACCTGCTTCTCAACGCACTTATCCGTACTCTTCCGAGTACCATATACAGCATACTCCGTGGTCTCCGTGCTCGTATTGCCCGAGCCTTCACTGCTGTACTCGGCATCCTCCTGGATAACTTCCTTGCTCACATCGGTCCATTTGTTCGTGTACACTTCCTTCTTAACGAGTCCGTTTTTGTTGTAGGTGTATTTGGTGGTACTCCCGTCAGTCAGAGATTTATGCTGCGTAACGAGATCAACCGGGGTCTTCGACGCGGCCTCGGCCGGCAATGCGGGAACCAGGCTGATTGCCATAAAAGCCGCCGCAAAAGCCGTAAAAAGACGTTTCATTTTCATATTTTCCTCCTTGAATAAAAAAGAACAAC
>JAILAS010000046.1 GCA_024681495.1 Eubacterium sp.
CGCAAATTTGCGATGTTGGGAGCCATCTCCTCATTGAACCTCAGATGGTTATTCTTTACCTCTGTAATATCCAAAATGGTTCCGGCAGCCATAAGAGGCGTTCTGCGATCATCGGCCCATGTCACATAGCTCGAGGAGCGAACCCAGATATACTCACCGTTCCTGTGCCTCATGCGGTATTCAGTATCTCGCACCGTCCTACCGCCCATGTCCGCCAGCTGTTCTCCCATCTGTGCAGATGCCATTTCGATATCCTCCGGATGAACCCTCGAAACCCAGCTTTCCATAATGTCGGGGAAATCAGAATATTCATCATATCCAAGGATAGTCTTGAACTGATGAGAGAAAACCATCGGGGAACTGATATCACTAATATCATACTTGGTCAGATCAATCGACCAGGTGCCCTCAAGCATCATGGTATCAACGGCTTCCTGTCTGCGATGATCGTGCTCCCATATCTCCTTCGTATGAACACTGTCGTCAATATCCGAAAATCCGCCGATGAATACTATCGGCTTACCGTCGCTTGTACGCACACATTCTCCGGCGGCATGGAACCATTTGTAATCACCGCCCTTAGTCAGCAATCTGTAATTAATATCGTATTTGGATCTCCCCGTTTTATCTCCGGCAGCCGCACCGTAGGCAGCAAATACCGCTTCAACCTCATCCGGGTGTATGAGATCCCCAAGTGCATTGATGTCATCGGGGAGCTCGGAAGGAGAATATCCCAGCATTCTCCTGAACTCGTCAGAATAACGGACATTGCTCTGATTTCCGTCCTCATCAAAATAAGCTATCCAGATACCCAGATGTGCGCTGTTATTTATTGTCTCAAGCATCGTATAATTAAGTCTCGCTTTTTCCTTTTCCTGCGCCAAGGCTGCCTCAAGCTCCTCAATTCGATTCTGAATACCGGTGCCTTCGGGTGCGCTTTCCTTTTTAAAAAACATATTACATCCTCCATAAGCTGACCTTAATTTACGGTTTAATAATACCATCCCGGGGTCAATTCGCAAACTACTATATTTTACAAATACCGTTCCTATTTCCCTCTTTGTCAGGATTCTCTCGCAAAACCTGCTTCACTCGAGTCTGTGGCACCTACATCACCCTCCCAGCTGAGTCTTGAGCCCGCGGGATTCGAACAGTTTCAAAATTTCATCCTGTTTTCCTTTGGGGATAGTGTCCTCGTCGATCTCATAGGTGCGTCCGAGCTGGTCGTACTTGCCTCCACCGAACTTGTGGAATGCAATGAGATCGACGCGGTGCACACACTCTAGTTTACATAACATATCAGCTATATCCTCAGCCTCGTCCATGTTGTGGTTGGGAATTATGGGATAGCGGATTATCACGTCCTTCCCCATCTCCTCGGCCAGACTGAGGTTCTTAAGGATCACGTCATTGCTCTTTCCGGTATTTGCCATGTGAGTCTCGGGGTTAAGCCCCTTCACATCAAAGAGCAGGGTGTCCGCCTGCTTAAACACCTCCATCCCCTCATCCGTCGTAATATATCCGCAGGTATCGAGCGCCACGTGGATGTCCCTCTCGTGGCACCGCTCAATCATCTCGAGACAAAATCGCGGCCATAGCGTGGCCTCTCCGCCGCTGAGCGTGACTCCTCCGCCGGATTCCCTGTAGAAATGCTCGTCTTTCAGGCACTCCTCGAAGACGTCCTCGGCAGTCCTGGGCGTACCCCAGATGTTGAACGCCCCGGGCCAGCAGGCCTTCACGCATGCGCCGCAGCCGTCGCACAGACTCCTGTCCACCGTCACGAGCTCGCCCGGACAGACCTGGGAGATGGCACCCTTAGGGCACTTATCCACACATCTGCCGCAGCCGTCGCAATGCTCGGCGATAAACTGCAGCTCCGGCACCATAAGCTGGCTCTCCGGATTGCAGCACCATACGCAGCGCAAAGGACAACCCTTCAGAAAAATGGTCGTCCTGATGCCCCATCCGTCCACGAACGAACCGTGGACCACGTTAAATACATTAGCTGTCTCGGATTTTTCTCGTTTCATAGTCTATACCGGTTTGTGAAAAGGGGGATATAAACATCCCCCTCAACTATATCCTGCTGCCCGTCAGCACTCCTGCATCTCGAGCCTGTGAATGATATCGTCCTGAAGCTCCTTGCCCAGCTCCACGAAATATGCCGCATAAGTCGCCACACGCACCACCAGATCCCTGTGGGCCTCGGGGTTCACCTGCGCATCCCTCAGCGTCTTGGTGGAGACAATGTTAAACTGGACCAGGAATCCGCCTTCGGAGCAAAACGACTTTATAAGGCTCTTAAACTTCTCGATTTTGGCAGACGTATCCACCGAGTCGGGATTCATGCGGATGTTAAGCACCGATCCGTGGCGCATCTTAGTATGGTCGAGGTGCGCTATGGACATCATCGTCGCAGTGATGCCGCTCTCATTGCGCCCCTGCGCGGGTGAAATGCCGCCCTCGCTGATGGGCTCTCCGGCGCACCTTCCGTCCGGCAATGCGCCGCAAACCATGCCCAGGCCGACATTGGCGGTCACGGCCGCCGCAGCAATCTGCGAATGCGCTCCGTTATAGCCTTCGTACTTACATATCTCATCCGAAACGAAAGAGAGGACCGAATTCACGATGCCGTCGACGTAGGGATCGTCATTTCCGAACTTCGGGGCGCGGATGAAGAGCTTCTGCATCTGCTCGTAGCCCTCCCAGTTATGCTCTATGGCGTCCATGAGCTCGCCCATCGTCACCATTTCGTCCTCGAATACGATCTTCTTAATAGCCGCGAGCGAATCGCCCACGTTGGGCGCGCCGGCGGTTGACATTGCAAAGAAGTAGTACGGCTTGGTGCCGCCGGATATTACGTCCTTTCCGCTCTCTATGCAGGGCGCCACCATGCACGACTGGAACGGAGACGGCATGTATGTCGCGTACACTTCCTTATCGGCGTTCTTTATCTGGTGCAGGAACGGAACCACATATTCCACCTGCTTCTTAAAGGCTTCGACCACCTCCTCATAGGATGAGAAGTTCCTCGCGTCTCCGGTCTCGAGGCCCAGCCTTAAGCCGGTGAGCCTGTGGATGCCGTTGTTGAGGGCCAGCTCGAGTATGCCCGGCAGGGAGATGATTCCGCCCGGAAGGTTATAGCTGTAGCCCTCGACGATTGGTGACGTGCAGCCCTGGATGCCGTAGCACCTGGCCTTCTCGAGCGGCATGCCATCCAGCATGAGGTTCGAGATGATGGTCTTATCGCCTACGAACTTGAGCTTGCCGCCGCCGTCGCGGGCCACCTCGCACGCGAGTGTGAGGTAATCCTCCGGGGAATTGTCCGAAACGCGAACCACGATATCGTCGGAAACCATGTTTACGCTGCGCTCGGCCTCGAGGATGATGTACGATAGCTCGTTTAC
>JAILAS010000053.1 GCA_024681495.1 Eubacterium sp.
TATCGGTGAACATCTTCTTCACACCTGTCTGGGCCTCGTCGAAGTTACCGCGGATGCCGACCACGTGCGTGTTGGCTCCCTTCTGCGTAACCATCTGCTTCTCCTGGATGGGGCTAACGCCCTCCTTGGGATAGAACACCACGATGCCTGTGCCCTCTACGTCCGCGAATCCCGCGAGCGCAGCCTTTCCGGTATCACCGGACGTGGCGGTGAGGATTACGATATCCTCCTTCACGTCGTTCTTCTTGGCGGCCGTAATCATAAGGTGAGGCAGAATCGAAAGCGCCATGTCCTTAAACGCCACCGTGGCTCCGTGGAAGAGCTCGAGGTAATATGCGCCGTCGGCCTCCTTGAGGCGGGTAATATCGTCTATGTCGAACTTGGAATCGTAAGCTCTGTCGATACATGTCTTAAGCTCCTCGGGAGTGTAATCGTCGAGGAAGTGCTTCATCACCTCATAGGCAACCTGCCTGTAGTCCATATTCGCAAGCTCTTCGAGGCTCTTGTCGAGCCTGGGAAGACTCTCGGGCACGAACAGTCCGCCGTCGGGCGAAAGTCCCTGCAATACGGCCTGCGAAGCCGTCACCTTCTCATTGGGGTTTCTGGTACTTACATAAGTTAAAGACATAGCATTCATTCCTTTTCTCTAAAAACGTGTCATGATTATTGTCGAATAATTATAATGTCAGCAAAAATCATCTGTCAACCCATGAAAATTCATGTTAACATATTACAAGAGCGCATCAGGAGGTCAAACATGCTAACCGGAGTAAGCGTCGCCAGAAAAAAAGACGGTACGGTCTACTATCGTTCCGGAATAACATTCCGGCTCAAACACATAAGCCTGGGGAGTTTCCCCACACCCGAAGAGGCTCACGCCGCATACATGGAGGCGGGCGAAATCCTCCAGAATCCCGGGCTTACGCTCGATGACCTTCTTACGCAAAAACACACCCTCTCCTTCGAGAAGGTGATAAGCCTCGCAAACGCGAGGGATAACGGGGTTTACATAAAGAACCCCATCTACCTGAGGTCGAACTACTTCAGCTACTTCATCTCGGATTCTCTGGAGCTGAAGTTCGATGTAGACGATCTCTTCTATTACTCGTTCCACAGGATAATGAAGCGGCAAGGGCGTTACTTCGTAAACGACTACGGCATGCAGCTGGGAATACTCACCCGCTTCGGCATACCGCCCTACTCAGTGGAGGGCCGCGACTACCGCTTCGTAAACGGAGATTCCTCCGACCTTCGTTACTCCAACGTAGAGGTCATAAACCCCTATCACGGCGTCACCCTGAAGAAATCCGAAACGAAGGAAAGATTCAAGGTGGTGCTCCACCTCAGGGGAAACTGGGTAGTCGGCTACTACGACACCCTGACCGAGGCCGCAGTCGCCTACAACAAGGCGGCCGATCTGGCCACCAATGCCGGCATAAAGCAAAACTTTCCCATAAACGACATCCCGGATATCAAGGCCCGGCAATACGCCGAGATCTACTCTCAAACTGAGATATCACCCAAGCTGCTCGCCCACATAGACAGTCTACGCGAGGAGCGCCGCCGGCACCCTATTTAGAGTGGTTGATGTAGTTGACCAGTCCCTCGCTGGAGATGATCTGCTGCATGAACTCGGGGAAGGGCTGTCCCTGGTATGTCTTGGACGTGGTGTGATCGGTTATCACTCCGCTGTCGAAGTCCACCTCCACATCGTCCCCCTCCTTAATCTCACGCGACGCCTCGGGGCACTCGATGATTGCGAGCCCGATGTTAATGGCATTTCTGTAGAAAATCCTGGCAAAGGTGTCTGCGATTACGCAGCTGACTCCGGATGCCTTTATGGCCAGGGGCGCGTGCTCCCTGCTGGAGCCGCATCCGAAGTTCTTATCTGCGACGATGATGTCGCCCTTCTGAACTCTCTTCACGAACGTATCGTCAATATCTTCCATACAGTGGCTGGCAAGCTCGGCGGGATCCGATGAATTAAGGTATCTCGCGGGGATGATTACATCCGTATCCACATTGTCGCCGTATTTAAAAACTCTTCCGTGTGCTTTCATTGTCGTATCTCCTTATCGAATAGAGGTTTACATAACATCTTCGGGGTCGGTAATCATGCCGGTAATGGCGCTGGCAGCAGCCACTGCCGGGGAGGCGAGGTAAACTTCCGAATCCACGTGTCCCATTCTTCCGACGAAGTTTCTGTTGGTCGTGGAGACACAGCGCTCTCCTGCCGCCAGAATACCCATGTATCCGCCGAGGCAGGGTCCGCAGGTGGGAGTGGAAACGATGGCTCCTGACTCGATAAACGTCTTAAGCAGCCCCTCTTCCATGGCCTTGAGATATATCTTCTGCGTTGCGGGAATAACGATGCAGCGCAGGTTCTTCTTAACCTTCTTTCCCTCGAGAACCTTGGCGGCAATGCGCAGGTCCTCAATTCGGCCGTTGGTGCACGATCCAATCACTACCTGATCCACTGCCACGTCCTTAGCCTCGTCGATGGTCCTCGTGTTATCCGGCAGGTGCGGGAATGAAACCGTGGGACGGAGCGTGGAAAGATCGATCACATACTCCTCGTCGTACTCGGCGTCATCGTCAGCCTCGTATACGGTGTACTCGCGCTCGCCATGGTTCTTCATGTACTCGATGGTGGCGTCGTCCACGGGGAAGATTCCATTTTTAGCGCCGGCCTCGATTGCCATGTTCGAGATGGTAAACCTGTCGTCCATGGAAAGGTGTCCAACGCCGTCTCCCGTGAACTCCATGGAACGGTACAATGCGCCGTCCACTCCGATGAGTCCGATGATATGAAGGATAACGTCCTTTCCGCTAACCCACTTGGCGGGCTTTCCCTTGAGGACGAAGCGAATGGCCGAAGGAACCTTGAACCAGGCCTGGCCCGTGGTCATTCCGGCCGCCATATCGGTACTTCCCACACCGGTGGAGAATGCGCCAAGAGCGCCGTAGGTGCATGTATGAGAGTCCGCGCCGATAATCAGGTCTCCTGCCACGGCCAGTCCCTTCTCGGGCACCAATGCGTGCTCTATTCCCATCTCTCCGACGTCGAAGTAGTTGGTGATGTCGTGCTGACAGGCGAACTCGCGAACGCACTTGGTATGCTCGGCCGACTTGATGTCCTTGTTGGGCACGAAGTGGTCCATTACGAGCGCAATCTTGTCCTTGTCGAACACTCCCTCTGCGGACATGTTCTTCTTTACGTCGATGGCAACAGGCGTAGTGATGTCATTGCCCAGGACCAGATCGAGGTCCGCCATGATAAGCTGGCCGGGCACCACGTTGTCGAGGTGAGCGTGAGCGGCCAGAATTTTCTGCGTCATTGTCATTCCCATACTGAATTACTCCTTATATTTAATCCTACAATAGATGTCTTTACGGCCGTCAATCCGGCATCAATCCTCTTCGTAATAGAAGTCGGACACGTCCTCTGCGTCCACGGATCCCCTGGTGAGCGCCGTGACTCCGGTGCGCGCCAGCTCGATGATGCCGTACTTGTTGACCAGCTTCAAAAATGCCGTGATCTTATTGTATCCGCCGGTGAGCTCGATGGTCATCGACTCCTGGAATACATCGACCACATTGGCCCTGAATATCTCTACCAGCGAGCAGATGTCGGGGCGGGTGGTGTCATTCGCTTTGATCTTAACGAGGACGAGCTCCCTGGCCACCGATGTGTGCTCTCCCATCCTCTCGACGCTTACCACGTCCTCGAGTTTCGCCACCTGGTTCTCAATCTGCTCGAGAACCTGCTCGTCGCCGTTGGTGACAATGGTGATGCGGGTGTAGCGAACGTCGCTCGTCACTCCCGCGGTGATGCTGTTGATGTTAAATCCACGCCTGGAAAAGAGGCCGGATATGCGGCTCAGTACTCCCGTTGTATTCTCAACTAAAATGGAAAGAACCTGCTCCTTCATGGATATTACCCCTTTCTGTTACTTAAAAATTTTATCAAAAATGTGCTATAACACTTAACGTGTATCCGTCGTATCTGTTCGCCCACCTGGGCAGCAATACGGCCTTGCCGTTCTTACTTCCGATGTACGAGTAGCCTATGAACATCTCCACGTGGTAGATGCCCTTGTATCTGCCGTTCGACGCACCGGTCTGGAATCCCAGATCTCCGGCGTAGAACTTCATCTTCTGAATACGCTTATTGGTGTATTTGTAGAGCTTATGCCCCTTGGTCTTAACGAGCCAGTATGCAATGGATGCTGCCACGGGCGCATAGCTCCCCTTCCAGACGACCTTAATCCCCGCCGACTTATATGCCCTGAAGACCAGAGAGCTGCAGTCGTAGTATGCGCTCTGCATCCTCCGGGCCTGCGAATAGGTGCAATTATCGCCTATCCATATGGCTTTCTTAATCGCCTTGACAGTCTTCTTGGAGGCCACACTCACCGCGCATCCAAGGGTGATGTATCCGTTAGTGGCATAGATTATGGCATTGCCCTTCTTCTTTGCGGTAATCTTGCCCTTCTTGCTGACGCTGACGACGCTCGTGTCCGACGAGGACCAGGTGAAGTCGGTGTTGGCACAGACAGAGGTGTCATCGCAGGTGGCGGTTATCTTGAGCTTGGACTTCTTTCCCTTAGCGATGAGCTTGGTGGAAACCATGTCCAGGGTGGTAACCGTGAGGTTAACCACGAACTTTTCGCCGTTAACGGTGAAGGTGAGCTCGGTGGTACCGAGCTGTGTAGTTTCTATCGTGAGCACGTTGTCCTCGACGTAGTAATAGATGTCGTCGAAGTCAGAATTCGAGCTCTCCATGTAGATGTCGGTCATACCGTCCCAGCTAGAAAGCGTGTAAGGCGTGTTCTCGAAGGTGGTAGTCGCCACGCCCTCGTCCTCAGAGTAGGTGTAGTCCGTATTGTAGATATACAGGTCGGAATCCGACAGCGTGACGTCTTCCATTCCCAGATAATTTATGTATATGACGAAGGAAAAAGTCTGATACAGGCTGCTCTCCTCGCTTATGGCCTCGCCTTCGCAGGACTCGTCCGCGTAGAGGGCCACCGTCTTATTGACGGAGACATAGGCGTTGGTGTATGCATAGCTGCTGGTGTAGATGGTGTAGGCGCAGTCATTTTCCACGTCCACGTAAAGACAGGTCTCATCGGTATCGAATTCGGAAATCGAGTAGGACACCTTCCGGTAGAGCGTCTCTCCGTCCTCTTCCACCTCGCTGACAGAGTCGGCGTACACCGTATCATCGAGAGCAAAGCTGCCCGAGCCCTCGATATCCAGCGTCAAATCGACCGTCTCCGAATCGATGTAGACGACCGACGACTCCTCCTCCGCAGCCGCCTGCACGCTCAGCGCACCCGGGCCCGAAACCTGAAAACAGTAAGTGAAAGCCATGACGAACGCCAATATTCCGCATAGCCATCTCTTACATCTGCTCGAAAAAATCATAAATAATCCCTCTCATAAACTTGTGCCGGAAGGAGTACCCCCGGCACAGAAAATTCCTAAAGATAAGTTTACGTAATTTAAGGGAAAAAGTCAATATCCACGAGGGGTTACTCTCCGCTTTTATACAGATATGTCCGCCAGTAAACAAGACCGACGAATATGGAACCGCCCACGATGTTTCCCAGGGTTACCGGGATTAGATTGGCGGTGAAGAAGTTCGCCCAATTCAGGGCGGAAAGATCCAGGGATGATGCCACATCGGCGTACTCTCCGGACGCAAAGATGCCCAGGGTAATGTATGTCATGTTTGCCACGCTATGCTCGAAGCCTATGAGGACGAACATGAGAATGGGCAGGTAGAGGGCGACCACCTTGCCGGCCGCGTCAGTGGCGGCAAATGTCATCCAGACCGCGATGCAGACGAGGAAGTTACAACCAATGCCCTTCAAAAAAGCGTCCGAAAAGCTGAGGGAGCACTTGGCAGCAGCCGTGGAGATGTGAGTAAGCGCCACAGCATCCGAAAACAGCGACGGCTGATGCGAGTACACCGTTATCGCCGCAGTGATTATGCCGCCCACGAAGTTACCGATCCAGACAATCACCCAGTTCCTCAGGACCTGCAGGGCGTTAATCTGCTTCTCCAAAAGAGGAATAATCAGCAGACAGTTGCCGGTGAAGAGCTCGCTGCCCGCCAGAATGACCATGGCAAGTCCGCCCGGGAAAACCATGGCCCCGAGAAGCTTGGCCAAAGAACCGCTTTCGACGGTGGCGCCCACGGTGTTCGCCGCCACAGCTCCAAGGCCTATGAACATGCCCGCCAATATGGATAAAAGAAAGGTATTCACCAGGGACTGATTGGCCTTGGCCGTCCCCGCTGTCACGTATGATTTAGCAATTTCTGCCGGTGTTTTCATATTTCTCCTCCTTCCGAAAACCACAGGACAATTATACAGCAAAGTGGGAATAAATATCACCTGTATTGAAAAATTGGCAATTGCGATTTCTTATCACCGTAATGCAAAACCCGTCCCATATTATGTTGATTTAATTCTTTGGAAATAGTAAAATCAATTTGGTGCTTTTACCACAATAATCTTATACAAATGAGGTGCAAGTTATGACAGACTATCTTGAAATTGAAAAAGTAATTGGCAGGGAGATCATCGACTCCCGAGGCAATCCCACTGTAGAGGCAGAGGTAATTCTCAGCGACGGTACTGTGGGCAGGGGCGCCGCTCCTTCCGGTGCATCCACCGGAGAATTCGAGGCACTCGAGCTTCGTGACGGCGACAAGAGCAAGTTCGGGGGCAAGGGAGTTTCCAAGGCTGTCGAAAACGTTAACACCACGATTGCGGACGCCATCACCGGCATGGTCGCCTCCGACGTATACGGCGTGGACAAGGCCATGTTCGACGCAGACGGAACCAAGGATAAGAGCAAGCTCGGCGCCAACGCCATCCTCGCTGTATCCATCGCCACGGCCAGGGCGGCTTCCATCTCGCTCGACACTCCCCTCTACAGATTCCTGGGCGGAGTGAACGGACGCACGCTTCCCGTTCCCATGATGAACATCTTAAACGGCGGCGCACACGCATCAAACTCCGTGGACACCCAGGAGTTCATGATCATGCCCGCAGGAGCATCCTCCTTCAAGGAAGGTCTCCGTCAGTGCACCGAGGTTTTCCATAGCCTTCAGAAGATTCTCAAGGACGAAGGCAACACCACAGCAGTAGGCGACGAGGGCGGATTCGCCCCCGACCTTAAGAGCGACGAGGACACCATCGAGCACATCCTCAAAGCCATCGAGAACGCAGGCTACAAGCCCGGCTCCGAGTTCGTACTCGCCATGGATGCCGCTTCTTCCGAGTGGAAGTCTGAGAAGGGCAAGGGCTTCTATCATCAGCCCAAGTCGGGTCTGGACTTTACCAGCGACGAGCTCATCAAGCACTGGGAGTCACTCATCAGCCAGTATCCCATCTACTCCATCGAAGACGGTCTCGACGAGGAGGACTGGGACGGCTGGAAGAACATGACTTCCGCCATCGGTTCCAAGGTTCAGCTCGTGGGCGACGACCTCTTCGTTACCAACACCGAGAGGCTCGCTAAGGGAATCGAGCTCGGCGCCGCCAACTCCATTCTCATCAAGCTTAACCAGATTGGCTCCGTATCCGAGACGCTCGACGCCATCACCATGGCTCACAACGCCGGATTCACCTCCATCGTCTCCCACCGTTCCGGTGAGACCGAGGACACCACCATCGCCGATCTCGCAGTGGCAATAAACGCAGGACAGATAAAGACCGGTGCTCCCTCACGCTCGGAGCGCGTGGCCAAGTACAACCAGCTCCTCCGCATCGAGGAAGAGCTCGGAAACGCAGCCGTTTACGCAGGATTCAACGCATTCAAGTTCAATCGCTAAGTGGCGGCGCCGAAGCCTTTATTCGGCAAAACAGTTAAACAAAAGGAACCGGACCCCAGATGGGGCCCGGTTTTTTAATACAATTTTGTATCTTTCGACTTCTAAAACAGTCTTTACAGCCCGGCCTGCGATGGCCGGCCTCTGGTTTACATAATCCCGGTCTTCTTAAGCACATCATCAACCTTCTTCACGGGGATGATGTTGAGCGCATCCTTTACCTCTTCGGGAACGTCCTCGAGGTCGCGCACATTGTCGTCGGGAATGAAGACGTCGGTTATGCCCGCACGCACGGCAGCCATGAGCTTCTCGGGAAGCCCTCCGATCGGGAGCACCACTCCCCTCAGCGAAACCTCGCCCGTCATCGCGAACTTCGGATCCACGGGCTTGTCGGTAATGAGCGAAACCAGGGCCGTGGTCATCGTGATTCCGGCGGAAGGACCGTCCTTGGGAACGGCTCCCTCGGGAACGTGGATGTGGAAGTCGTTGTCCTTAAACATCTGGGCCTTGTCGGAGAAGCGCTTCTTCACGAGGCTGATGGCTATCTGCACAGACTCCTTCATTACGTCGCCGAGCTGTCCGGTGATGTTCACCTTCCCGCTGCCGGGCACCATCACAGCCTCGATAAAGAGGATGTCTCCGCCGGCGCTGGTCCACGCCAGTCCGGTGACCACGCCCGCCTGCTTCTTCGCAAGGATCTGGTCGTGCCTGTAGGGGTGCATGTCGAGGAACTCGCGAAGCTTCCTGTCGCTGACGGTCACCGTCTTCTGGTCGCCGCGAACGAGCTTGACCGCGCTCATCCTGCAGGCGGTATCTATGCGCTTCTTCAGGCCGCGCACTCCGGCCTCGGCCGTGTAGTCCGATATGATGGCCTTCAGCGCCTTCTCGGTTATCTTCATGCGGCTCTTTCCGATGCCCATGGCCTTCATGGCCTTGGGGACCAGGTGCCTCTGCGCAATCTGGAGCTTCTCGGAGGCCGTATAGCCCTGGAACTCGATGATCTCCATCCTGTTTAGCAACGGCTCGGGGATGGTGTCCGTGCTGTTCGCCGTGCAGACGAAGAACACGTTCGAAAGATCGTAGGGCACGTTCATGTAGTGATCGGTGAACGAGAAGTTCTGCTCGGGATCGAGGACCTCGAGCAAAGCGCTCGAAGGATCACCGCTGTAGTCCTTGGAGAGCTTATCCACCTCGTCCAAAACCACCACAGGATTGGACGATCCGCTCTTCCTTATGCCGTCCATGATTCTGCCCGGCATGGCGCCGATGTAGGTGCGCCTGTGTCCCCTGATGTCCGCCTCGTCGCGCACGCCGCCCAGGGAAATCCTGACGTACTTGCGCTTCAGCGCCTTGGCAATGCTCTGTCCGATACTGGTCTTTCCCGTTCCGGGAGGTCCGACGAACAGGAGGATGGATCCCGAATCGCTCTTCTTGAGCGTCATGACCGCAATCTGCTCGAGGATACGCCTCTTGACCTTCTTAAGGCCATAGTGGTCTCCGTCGAGAATCTCCTGTGCCTCCTTGAGGTCGATCTCGGGAGACTCCTCGCTCTTCCACTTCAGGCCGGTCACGAAGTCCAGATAGTCATAGAGAACGCCGTACTCGGACGAGCTTTTGCCCTCCTGCTTCATCCTGGAGAGGAGCTTGTTGGCCTCGTTCTCGGCGATTTCGTTCATACCGGCTTCCTTAATGGCCAGCTCGAACTTGCGCACATCCGAGACGTTGTCGGGGTGCATGTCGTCGAGCTCCTTCTGGAGGAAGTCAATCTGCTTCTTAATGGCGTCCTCCCTGTAGAGCTTCTCATTGCTCTCGTTGGAGTAGCTCTCGGCCTCGGAGCCAATCTGGGCGAGCGCCACAAACTCGTAAAGCACCTGCTCCATGAGCTCGGTACGCTTCCTGAGTGAATCTGTCTGAAGAATCTCATACCTCTGGTCGGGCTCCATATCGGTCTGCGAAGAAATGGCGGACACCATCTCCTCGAGCGTCTTCCACTGGTTTATGTAATTTCGGGCCACGAACCCCCACTGGGTCTGGTCCATGTACTGGATAAAGGATGACTTCACCGCAGTGAGCGACTCCTTGACGCTCTCCTCGTCGATGTCGTTAATATCCTCCCTGGGTGAACCCTCACAGGTGACCACATCGCCGAGCGTTATGGATGTAATGTTCAGCCTGCAAAGAGAAACCACACTCATGGTTCCGTCCTTGTCCGTGCCCTCGACACGCGCCTGCACTCCGATGGGATAGAAGTCGTCCTCGGTGAGTTCCTCTATCTCCTTGTCCTCCTTCATTACGAGGAATGCCACTTCCTCGCCCTTCTCGATGTCGCTTCCGGCGAGTTCTCTGAAGTAGTCCTGCGAGAAGTAGTAGGTCACGTTGGGGACTACGGTAATGTTGTATACGGGTATAGCTCTCATAGTTATGTCAACTCCTTCAGTATTGATGTCCCGATGGTACCCTCGGGCATTGGGACCTCGAAATTATCGGCAATCGAGGCTCCCATGACGGCGAAAGTCTCCTTTTCGGAGAGACATCTGCCACCGTCGAAAGAAGGGGAAAATGCGATAAAAGGCACCTTCTCCCTGGTATGATCGGTACCGGTATAGGTGGGATCGTTCCCATGGTCGGCCGTAAGGATCAGAAGATCGTCATCCTTAAGGATGGGCATGAGTTCTCCAAGCTTCACATCGAACCTCTCGAGCTCGTCGCCATAGCCCTTGGGATCTCTTCTATGTCCCCACTTGGCATCGAAGTCCACCAGATTCACGAAGCAAAGACCCGTAAAGTCCTCATGGGCCACTTCGATGGTCTGCTCCATCCCGTGCACGGATGAATCGGAATGGAGGGAACGGCCGATTCCCTGTCCGTTAAATATGTCATGGATTTTACCTATTCCTATGACATCATATCCACCATTCATCAGTGAGTCAAGGACGGTAGGCCCGGGCGGGCTGAGCGCATAGTCCCTCCTGTTGGAGGTGCGGACGAACTCTCCGCTGCGGCTGCCGGTGTACGGCCTGGCTATGACGCGCCCCACCTTCCAGTCCTCGCGCATGGTGAGCTCCCTGGCGATCTCACAGTATTTATACAGTGTATCCACGCCCATCGTCTCCTCGTTGCCGCAAATCTGCAGCACCGAATCGGCCGATGTGTAAACAATGAGCTTGCCCTCGTTGATCTCGCGCTCTCCGAGCTCGTCGAGTATGACCGTGCCGCTGGCGGCCTTGTTGCCGATAATCTCGCGGCCGGTACGCCTCTCGAGCTCCTCTATGAGTTCGGGCGGGAAGCCGTTTTCCGTGAATGTGATGAACGGCTTAGTGGTGTAGATTCCCATCATCTCCCAATGTCCGGTCATGGTATCCTTGCCCAGGCTCTTCTCTCGAAGCGCGCAGACCCTGCCCGACGGGCTCGATTCGGCCGGCACCTGCCTGAGCGGCGTTATGTTACCTATGCCCAGCGCCGCGAGGTTGGGGATGTCGAAGGATTCCCTGCTCCCGGATATGTGACCGAGGGTGTTTACTCCCACATCTCCGAATTGTTCCGAATCGTCCATGGCCCCCACTCCCAGCGAGTCGAGGACAACGAGAAACACTCTTTTATATTTAACCATGATACACCTCCTGACACAAGTAAACCATAAACCGTCGGTTTATGATTACCCGTTTATTCGGGGGACGTCATCCCCTGCCATACATGCGGACGAAAGCCGAAATCCTGTCTATAAGTCCTCCGTCGCACGGCACCGACGGAAGACGGTATCTCCAGTTGTTTCCTCCCATAGTGGAGGGCGTGTTAATCCTGGCGTGATTGTCCAGGCACAGATAGTCCTGAATCGGAACTATCACGGTATCCGCCTTGCTCATAAACAGCGCCCGTATCATATGACTGTTCGGAGCGCCGTCATCCGGCACCCCGGTGTATGTCCTTACGAAATCCCTCTCCGGAGCGTTCAGTGAGTAATACCAGCCCAGCAGCGTCTCGTTGTCGTGGGTACCCGTGTAAGCCACACAGTTTTCGGGATATCTGTGAGGCAGATAGTCATTCTCAGGCCCCGATCCAAACGCGAACTCGAGCACCTTCATACCCGGATAGCCGCATTGCTCCAAAAGCTCCTTCACCTCGGGGGTAAGGTACCCCAGGTCCTCGGCGATGATGGGCCTGTCTCCCAGAGCCTCCTCCACGGCCGAAAAGAACGGGTAACCCGGTCCCTTCATCCACTCTCCATCCCGGGCGGTCTCCTGTCCGTATGGAATTGCGTAAAACGACTCAAACCCGCGGAAGTGGTCTATCCTCACCACGTCATACATGGAAAACGCGTGGGCAAGCCTGCTTATCCACCACTCGTAGCCGGTGGACTCGTGTTCGCTCCACCTGTACAGGGGATTGCCCCAGAGCTGGCCGTCCTCGCTGAACGCATCGGGAGGAACGCCCGCCACCATGGTGGGCGTGCCGTCATCTTCGAGCATAAACAGCCCGGGATGGCTCCACGTGTCAGCCGAATCTGGGGCCACATAGATGGGAATGTCCCCGATAATCATAATGCCGCGCTCGTTTGCGTAGGCCTTAAGGCGCTTCCATTGACGGAAAAAATGGAACTGGATAAAGCAATAGAAACGGACGTCGTCCGCGTATTGCGCGTAAGCGCGTTCCATGTCCTCACCTCTCCTGAGGCGGAGCCCGTCCTCCCACAGGAGATAGGGCTTATCGTCCATGGCCTTTTTTATAGAGCTAAACAGCGCGAAGTCCCATATCCACGAAGAATTCTCGTCGACGAAGGCTCCGAATTCCGTCCTGACATTATCGTGCTCGCCGCCGGCCCACCAGTCATGCGGGTGGAGCGCATAGGGACTGTTCTCGTAGGCCCTCCTCAGAATCGGATACCTCGCCCCGTAGAGCGCGCCGTAGTCGATCAGGCCCTCGTCCTCGCCGAAGAAGGTACCGTTCAGGTCGTCCCACCCTATATATCCGAGGTGGGCCAGCTCCCGAAGGTCAATGAAATACGGATTACCCGCATAGGTAGAAACAGACTGGTATGGGGAATCCCCGAAACCCGTCTGACCAAGAGGCAGTATCTGCCAGTAACTCTGTTTTGTATCGCTGAGGAAGTCCACGAACCTGTAGGCCTCCTCCCCAAAGCATCCTATGCCGTAGGGCCCCGGGAGGGCGCTCACCGGCGTTAGAATCCCGCATTTTCTGTCAAACTTCATAACCTCACCTGCAAATTTCCAAGGGCACCGTCTACATGCCCAGTTTCCCCCTCAGCTTATCCATGGAATCCACGAAGACCAGGATCTCAGCCACCACCTCGTAGAGCTCGGGCGGAATGGCGTCTCCAATCTCCAGCCTCGAGAGCGTGTCCGCGAGCTTGTTGTCCTTATAAAAGGGAACGTCGGACTTCAGGCCCTGCTCGACGATCCTCTCGGCCAGATGTCCCTTGCCCGTGGCGAGTATGGTGGGCGCGGCCGAGCCCGGCTCGTAGGTCAGGGCTACCGCCGTCTTCACCTTCGACGGGTCGACGTCTCCTTTTTTTACCACATTGCTCTTATATGCGTGATGGGCCATTCTTTACTCCGTCTGCGGCAGGCGCGCCACCGTGGCCTGCCTCTTTCCCTTCTCTTTGGATTCGTAGAGAGCCTTATCCGCCATGTCGAAGGCCTCCACCGCCATCATATACTGCTGTGAATCCACGATGAACGCACCAACGCTCACCGACGTGTTATAGACCTTAAGCTCCTCCGCCGCGCGGTCGCAGAGCTCCTGCGCCTTCCTCTCGGCGAACTGAGTGCTGACGTTATCGAGTACCATAAACACCATGAACTCGTCGCCTCCGAACCTGGAAACAATGTCTCCGGACCGGAAGACTCCCCTTAAAATATCGGCAACCTTTATCAATACCTTATCACCCTCGCTGTGTCCGAAGGTGTCATTTACGTTCTTAAAGTTATCGACGTCGATCATGAAGAAGATGCCTCCCCTCCAAATCTCCTCGTCGATGCGCTCCACCGCGCTCTTCTTATTGAGGAGGCCCGTCATGGGATCCCTGCGGCTCTCCTCGACCGCCTGCTTAAACTCCTCGACGTCAGTAAAGGATGCGAGGGCAAACATGGACTTATCGCGAAGCTCCACCACCTGCACCTCGGTCACGGTATGAATCTGGGTGCCATCCTTAATATTGCATACCGTATGCTCGCGGCTGTAACGCCTCTTCTCCTTAAGCGATGTCTTAATGGACTCTATAACCCATTCACCGCCAACGAAGAAATCCTGAAGAATGGTTATAATCCCCTTCTCCTCAGCCTCATCACGGGTAAGACCGCTGAGCTCCGCGAACGCATCGTTCATGCCCTTGAAATCCAGGGTGTAATCGTCGCCCTTCCTTTTGATTCTGGCAAACAATATGGCGTTCTTCAGGTGGCTCATGAGCTCGTTAATCTCCGAGTACTCATGCTCCCTCTCGATGGACTCGCGCCTGCTCTCAATCATATATGTAAAGAGCCCGATTACCGCTGCGCAAACGAACGCTCCTATCACCAATATCACGTAAATGGCCTTAGGCAGCCAGCCGCCCTTCTTCTCGATGGCGAAGTACCATTTGGAGTCGGGGACATCGACCTCAGAAACTATGGGGTCTCTCAGGTGGGTATCCGTGCCGTAGAGTACGGTCTTTTCTCCTCCGATTCCAGTCATCGTGTACAGCTGATAGCAGAAACCGCTCTCCTCGAAGGAATCAAGGTCGGCTGAATTGAAGATATCGGGGAACAATATGGCCTCGAGAACATAGCCCCAGGGTTCGTCGGTATTCCCGACATACACGGGCTGACAGATAACGGTTATATACTTCTCTTTACTGATTTTAAAGGGTTCGGCAATGGACGGAGCATTCCTCTCCGCCGAATCGCTTACGACCACCGAAAAGTCGCTCTCTGACAAGGATGCACCCAAAAGATTATCACCGGGATAGACGTCGATTATCTTATCGCCCTCGGCCAGCATCATGACATCCACGGCGTCGGAGTTGATAGAGTTTGATATCAGTCTTTCGGCAATGCTGTCGAAGTCATCGACCTCGCCGTCGTTATAATATATAATCGCCGAAACTACATCCAGGTTATTAAGCTGGACGTTAATGGCATCCTGAATCTCATAGGTCTGGGCCTTAGCAATATATTCGGCATCGGTAATCTCACTCTTCTTATACTCGTTCACCTGAAACAAACCCAGTGCGGTAAACAAGATCATGAAGATAACAAAGCTGATGATGGCTCGCTTATACTTCGGTCTCATAACCCCTCCCTGTCGCGGCAATATTATGTCACTGCTAATAGTATAAATCACAATGCATAAAAAACCAATAAAAAAAACAGGGTAAAAACCCTGTTTTTCAATGAAAGCTGCTGACGGGAATCGGACCCGTGACCTCCGCACTACCAATGCGACGCTCTACCGACTGAGCCACAGCAGCTTGCTGTTACCAACTTGTATAATATACATGAATAACAGATAAAAGTCAACGGAATTTTGCGATTTTTTTTAATGAATTTCCTCTTTTTTCAGGCCCGCCAAAAAGCCGCAGATTACAGCCACCAGAGAGCACGCCGCGCCGGCCAGAAGCGCCGCTCTGTATCCGTATGCCATCGCCACGGATTCGCCGGCACCGGATGCGACAGATGCACTCGTAGCAGTAGACATAATTCCTGTGAAGAAAGCGGCAGAAAGCCCGGCCGCCACCTGGATAAACGTGTTGATGATGCTGACGCCATCAGCGTTGAGCTCCTTGGGGAGCGTGGCGAGGGCGCCGGTCTCTCCCGGCGACATGGCGAATCCAAACGACATATATAGAACCGCATACCCCACAGCGAAGAGCGCCAGACTGGCGCCCATGCAGATGTGGGACTGTATCAGGAACATAACCAGCGCCCAGCTGAACGCCAGCGGC
>JAILAS010000064.1 GCA_024681495.1 Eubacterium sp.
TGGGGCCCCTGCGATATCTCATTTACTTTTCGCCGATGATTGTTTGCTTCTTGCCAGGTCGACGCGTCAGTCAGCCCGGGTTATAGGTCAGATTCTCCAGGTCTACTGTGCAGCGTCAGGTCAGAGGGTCAATTTGACCAAGTCAGCCATCATCTTCAGCCCAAAGACCAGACTGGCTATGAAGCATTCGATAGTGTAGATTCTGGGGGTCGGTGAGCAGGTGGGCACGATGACATATTTGGGTATCCCATTGTCCGACCGGCGGCTGCGGAGTGGGGATTGTCTGCCGTGTGAGCTTGATATCAGACGCAGATTAGCGGGGTGGCGGATGCATGCTCTGTCTATGGTAGGGAGGATCACCTTGGTGCGTTCGGTTCTGTCGTCAGTCCCTATCTATTTGCTTACTAATGCCATTGTTCCGGTGAGATTCCTGCGATCCCTGGAGCGGTTGTTCAGGGACTTCATATGGGGGAGGAGTAGTGGTCGAGGTGGTGTTCACTTGATGGCATGGGAGGTGGTGTGCCAGCCTACTAGCTGTGGTGGTTTGGGGGTTCAGGCATTGGCAGCGAGGCGTGAGATTCTGCTAGCCAGACATGTGGCTAGATTTGTGCTTGAGCCCGAGAGTCTATGGTCCTCGCTGATGAGGGCTGAGTACGGCGCCTTGGTACCGGGTGTGCGAGTGGGACGTCGTCATTCCCCGGTGTGGAGGGAGATGTGTGCCAGAGCTACGGTGGTGCTTCCGGAGATCGGATGGGCTATTGGCGACGGTCTGTCTATCGATGTGATGGAGGACAGATGGGTGACTGAGGTACCGCTATGCAGTATGCCGACCATGGTGGACTCGGCGAGATTAGCAGGGTGGAGGGTCAGTGACTTACTGGATGCCGAGGGAGGGCGATGGAGAGAGGGGTTGGTTCGGGAGGTTTTTGGAGAGCAGTTGGCAGAGTTGGTTCTAGCCCGAGCGACCCCTAGGGGGGGAGGCGGATAGGCTGGTATGGATACCGACGGGGCGATCACGGGTGCGAGCTAGGAATCTTCATGCAGTGTTCAGGAGGGAGCCAGTCCGACAGTTTGAGGGGCGGTGGATATGGAGGATGCGGGTGCACCCGCGCGTGGCACTCTTCATCTGGAAGGTGGCGTGGGGTTGCCTTCCGACTAGGAGTGTGCTAGCGCGGCGTGGTATGAGGATCCCTCAGTTTTGTGAGGATTGTGCAGATATCGAGGAGACTATGGAGCATGTTTTGTTGCAGTGCCCTAGGGCCCGAGACATATGGAGGAGTTCACCGATACTGCTACCGGCCTCGGTGGTGTTGGTGCAGGATCTGATCCATCTGCTGAGAGATTCCATGCGGCATCCCAGATCTCTTGAGGCAGGGATTTTTGTAGCGTACCTGTCCTACCATATATGGTTGGACAGGAATACTGGTATATTTGAGGGGAGGAGGGCGCCTCCAAGGATGGTGGTAGACCGGGCGATGTTGCTTGCGAGGGAGGTTATCGGGGCGACTTCGGTAGTCACTTCTGGGCTGGTCAGGGACATCTGGGGTGCTCATCACGCTGTTTCAGCGCCATGGTTTGCCTTTGTTTCTTGGGCACCCCCACTCCCTGGCTATCTCAAGGTGAATTTTGATGGTAGCAGGTCGGCAGATGGTTTGTATGGAGGGGTTGGATTTGTCATCAGGGACCATCGTGGTAGGCTGATCGCAGCAGGTGGACGGCGCACGCCTGGATTTACAGTGGTGGGTGCAGAGTTGCAGGCGGCTTGGGAGGGTATTTCCTATGCGAGGCAGATATCCGGGGCCGAGCGGGTGTCCCTCGAGGGTGATTCAGCGGTGGTGATTGATTTGATTCGGGGTGTGGATCGGTTTGGGGATGGCCATCCCCTCATCCGAGAGTCCCGTAGGGTGGCTCAGATGATGGTTGACTTCCATGCAGCACATGTGTTTAGGGAGGCGAACCGGGCAGCAGACTGGGTCGCCTCCTTTGTCGCTCGGCACTCAGGTGATTTTTTGTGGACGTCTGATGTAGACGTCCCTTCACAGTTGTACTTTTTACTCTCCCGTGATTTGGAGGGCTGTACTCACGTTCGTACTATATGATATGAGTAGCCG
>JAILAS010000066.1 GCA_024681495.1 Eubacterium sp.
AAGCGCTGGTTCCCGTATACGTGGCGCTCGACGACGGCGAGAGGCTCGCCCGCGCGGTTAAGCGGGAGAGGCTGCAGAGGGAGCCCAATTACAAGGAAGTCTGCCGCAGGTATCTGGCGGACGAGGAGGATTTTTCCGATATAGAATTGGAGAGGGCCGGGATCGAAAAGTTTTTCTACAACATGGATTTGGATACGGCCGTAAGTAACATAGAGGAATACCTCTCCGATGTGTTATAATGATTTATTGGAAGAGGTGATTGCGCGACCGGTGAAAACCGTCGCCGGCCAGGGGAGGATCCCGGAGTGGATATAAAGGTCAATCAGACAAATCAGGTACAGGCGTCAGCCGAGACGGCGAAGACTGCGGCCCCCGACGACGGGAGCTTTAAGTTCACGCCCGCCAGTGCCATAGAGGAGACCGACCTCCAGGCCACCATAAACCGTATGATGAGCGATATCTCCACGCAGGGCGAGGTGCTCGCCAGACACATGGACATTCGCTACATGAAGAAATACAGGCAGATGATCAAGGATTTTCTGAACGAGGTCGTGTACAGGTCACACGAGTTCTCGCGTGAGAATTTCCTCGATCGCAAGGGTCGTCACAGGGTCTACGGAATCGTCAGGCTCATCGACTCGAACCTGGACGAGATAGCCCAGGAGCTTATGAAGGACGAGGCGGACCACCTCATGATTCTGGAGAAGATCGGTGAGATAGAAGGTCTGCTTTTGGATATCATTACTTAGGAAGGTCATTATGTCAGGATTAGACCAGATTATCGGCCAGGAGCCGGTTATAGAACATCTCAGAACGGCGGTCCTTATGGAGCGCATTTCTCATGCATATATTTTGGAAGGCGACGAGGGCTCGGGAAAGAAGCTTATCGCCAGGACATTTGCCAAGACCATCCAGTGCGAGGTCGGGGGGCTCACGCCCTGCGGCAAGTGCCATTCCTGCCTTCAGATGGAGTCCGGTTCGCAGCCGGACGTGATTTATGTCAACCACGAAAACCCGGGGCTGATTTCGGTAGACGAGATTAGGAACCAGATTACCAAGGATATTTCTATTCGACCCTATTCCAGTCCCCGCAAGATATATATTGTGGACGAGGCACAAAAGATGAACGAGCAGGCGCAGAACGCCCTGCTGAAAACTCTCGAGGAACCGCCCGAATACGCAGTAATCATGTTGCTTACGTCCAATGCTGAAACCTTATTACCAACCATCCGTTCCCGATGCGTCACGCTTAAGCTCACGCCGCTTAGCGACGAGCAGGTGCGCACGTATCTTACGGACCATCTCTCCATACCCGCCGAGCAGGCCAGGGTGTGCGCTGCATTCGCCCAGGGCTCCATCGGCCGGGCGCTTCTTCTGGCGCACAATGAGAAGTTCATGCAGGTCCGCGCCTCAGCGGTCGAGCTCCTCAAGAGGATGTCCGATATAGACAGCTACGAAATGAAGAAGGCGATCAAGCAGGTCCAGGACTATAAGATCGATACAGGAGACTACCTGGATCTTCTGTCCGTGTGGTACAGAGACGTGCTCAGGTTTAAGGCCACTCAGGAGGCTGACGCCATCATATTCAGCGACGAGACCATGGAGATTCTCAATCAGTCGAACCGCTTCTCATATGCGGGACTAGAGGAGATACTTCAGGCCATTACGACCGCGAGGGGGAGGCTTCGTGCCAACGTCTCCTTCGACCTCACCATGGAACTGTTGCTTGAGACCATAAAGGAGAATCAGAAATGACAAAGATAGTACCTGTCAGCTTCAGCAGTGCCGGGCGCGTCTACGAATTCGACGCCGGCGACTACGACCTGAAGCGCGGCACTTGCGTTATAGCGGAGACCGACCGCGGTCTGGAGTTCGGCGAGGTGGCTCTGCCTCCCGAGGAGAGGGAGCTCGAGGAGGGGCAGGAGGCCCCCAAAAAGATCCTCCGACTGGCCACTCCCGAGGATAAGGAGAGACACGAAGAGAACATCGAGAAGGAAAAGGAAGCCTTCAAGATTTGCAATAAAAAGATACAGAATCACGAGCTCGACATGAGACTCGTGGGCGCGGAGTTCACCTTCGACAACAGGAAGCTTCTTTTCTACTTTACCGCAGAGGGCAGGGTGGATTTCAGAAGTCTCGTGAAGGATCTGGCCTCCGTGTTCCACACCAGAATAGAGCTCAGGCAGTTTGGCGTCCGGGACGAGACGAAGCTGCTCGGCGGACTGGGCATCTGCGGAAGGGAGCTGTGCTGCTCCACCTTCCTCACCGACTTCGCGCCGGTTTCCATCAAGATGGCGAAGGATCAGAGCCTCTCGCTCAATCCGACCAAGATCTCCGGCTGCTGCGGCAGGCTCATGTGCTGCCTGCGCAACGAGGAGGAGACCTACGAGGAGCTTAACTCCAAGCTTCCCCGTAAGGGCGACGTGGTGGAGACACCCGAGGGCCTCGAGGGAGACGTGTCCGGCATAAACGTGCTCAGGCAGCAGGTTAAGGTGATCGTCGAGCTCGACGGTGACAAGGAGGAGCGCGTCTACGGAGCCGACGAGGTCGTCTTCAAGAGCCACAGGCGCCCGAAGAAGCAGGAGAAGCAGGAAAAACAGGAGAAGTCCGAGAAGGTGGCCGCCACAGAGTCCCCCGAGGAGAAGGACCGCTCCCGCGACAGGCGCCGCGGCGACAAGGGCGACAGGTCCGATAAGGGCGGCGAGAAGAGGTCCGACAGGGGAGACCGTAAGAAGAACGGTTCCAATCAGGACTCCGGCCGCAGGAACGACAATAAAAAGAAGAAGGACGGGAAGAACGGACGCGATAATAATCACAAGTCCCGCCCGCCCAGAAACAGGAAGGACAACAGGCCGCGCAAGGACAAGAGGGGAGGCCGCGATAAGGGCGGCAGCCAGGGCGAGAAATCGGATTCATGAAGAACACCGTAAGATTGGATGACCTTGAGATAAAGGGATATAAATTATATCAGGACCCGGAGAGCTTTTGCTTCGGCATAGATGCCGTATTGCTTTCCGGGTTCGCCCGTATAGGGAAGGGCGAGAAGGCCGTGGATCTTTGTTCCGGCAACGGCGCGGTGGCGCTCCTGTGCGCCGCGAAGTACGAGGCCGCGCGGATCGACTGCCTGGAGATAAACCCCGGGAGCGTGGAGCTGTGCGAGGCGAGCATCGCCCACAACCACCTGGAGGAGCGCGTTTTCGCGCACACGGGAGACGTGAAGGAGGCCACGGCCATCCTTGGCAAATCGGTTTACGACGCCGTCACCGTAAATCCCCCCTATATGAAGGCCGGCGCAGGCGCCGTCAATCCGCACGAGAGCAAGGCCATCGCCCGGCACGAGGTGCTGTGCAGCCTTGAGGATGTGATTCGCGAAGGCACACGGCTGCTCAGGCCCGGCGGCAGGTTCTACATGGTGCACAGGCCGTTCCGGCTGACGGAGGCCGTTCGGCTCATGCACGAGTACGGGCTCGAGGCGAAGCGCCTTCGCCTGGTGCAGCCCGCCCGGGATAAGGAGCCGACGATGATGCTCATAGAGGGCATGAGGGGAGCGAAGGAGGAGATTCGCGTGGAGGCGCCGCTCATCATCTACGACGACGAGGGCAGGTACACGCGGGACGTTTTGGAGATATACGGTAAGGTGCCGGCCGAATAGTGCCGGACGAGAGGAAGATATGGCAGGAACATTGTACATTTGCGGGACTCCTATAGGAAACCTCGAGGACATGACGTACCGTGCGGTGCGGGTTCTCGCGGAGGCGGACATCATTGCCGCCGAGGACACCCGAAACTCCATAAAGCTGCTCAACCACTTCGACATTCATACGCCGCTGACGAGCTACCACGAGTTCAACAAGACCGAGAAGGCCGAAGAGCTCTGCGACAGGCTGGCCGAGGGCAGGGACATTGCGCTTATCACCGACGCCGGGATGCCGGCGGTGTCAGACCCGGGCGAGGAGCTGGTGGCCATGGCTGCGGAGCGCGGTTTCGATATCCGTGTGGTCCCGGGTCCCACGGCGTGCGTTTCTGCGCTGGCGGTTTCGGGCCTGCCCACGGGCAGGTTTGCGTTCGAGGCCTTCCTCCCGAAGGATAAGAAAAAGCGAGAGAGTGTGCTCGAGTCCCTGAGGGATGAGACGCGCACCATCATAATGTACGAGGCTCCGCACCACCTCATTGCTACCCTGAAGGAGCTGGGGAAATATCTGGGGGCCGACCGAAGAATCGCGCTGTGCCGTGAGCTTACCAAGGTGCACGAGGAGGCGCTGCGCACCACCATAGGCGAGGCGCTGGTCCATTACGACGAGGAGGCACCGCGTGGGGAGTTCGTTCTGGTAATCGAGGGCAGGTCCTTTAAGGAGCTCGAGGAGGAGAGCAGGCGGAAATGGGATGAGGTTGACATAAAATCTCACGTCGAGATGTACGAGAAAAAGGGAATGGACCACAAGGCGGCCATGAAGCAGGCGGCCACGGACAGAGGCGTTCCCAAGAGGGAAATCTATAACGCTCTTCACAAGAAATAGCCGTTTTTTGGCGTGTTTAGGCCACATGTAGTGGGTTGAGAAAAAATAAAAAAATGCTATAATTAGGGTTAACATATAAGGAATAATGCCCGATAGAAACTATAGAAGGTATTGTCTTCACCGAACATGGATGTTCGATTTGATTCAAAGGAGTGATTGATATGTCTACTATTTCAGGTCTCGTGGGAACCTATAGTTCCTCATCATCGTTTGTCGATTCCGTATTGGGTTCGACATCATCGTCGTCGAGCGGCACCAGCCTCGTTGATTACAACATGATTAAGAGCGGCGCGTATAAGAAGCTCATGCAGGCTTATTATTCGCAGGAGAGCTCGGAAACCAACGAGGACGAGGAGAAATCGCTTACCCTTGCCAAGTCTTCGGCAGAAGATCTGGCCACATCCACAGCGGATGTCATGAAGTCGGGCTTCGATGAGAGCGACAGGGAGGACCTGCTCGAGTCCCTTAAGTCGTGGGTGGATGATTACAATTCCGTAATCGAGTCCACGGATGACATCAACGACACCTCGACGCTTCGTCAGGTTCTTTGGATGACCCAGATGACGGAGGCCAATGAGGGCCTGCTCAGCGATATCGGCATTACGGTTAATTCCGATAACACGCTTTCCATCGATGAGGATGCGTTCGCAGAGGCAGATCTTACCACGGTGAATTCTCTGTTTGACAGGAATTCGTCGAGCTCTTACGGAAGCAAGATCGTTTCATATGCGGCGTCGACCTATTCTGCGGCCAGCAATTCGCTTTCCAGCAGTTCTACGGCTTCCGCTTACACCAGCACGGGCTCCTACAGGTCGTCATCGCTCGACTACAGCTCGCTTTTCGACAGCCTGTCGTAATAGGATTACATTTCTGATACACCACGAAGTATGTGGCATCAGTTTCAAAAAGCCCATAAGGCCCTCGGTACTGCCGGGGGCTTTTTCTAAAAAGGAATACAGCGAGGGTCGGCCCAGTAGGCTACAGACCCGGCGAATCGTCACATGTCATATGCAAAAGGGAGGAGAGCTTATGAAAAAATTATCACGATTCACCAGGACCGCAATTTCATGGACGATGGCGATCGCCATGGTTCTAACCTTTGTCCTTTCCGGGGCGAATCTCACCGTGCGGGCAGATGAGGGGGTGTCGTTCACCATACGCTGGTGCGATAACAATCTCGATGCGCTCAGTAAGATTCAGTATAAACTCAACGACGGAGAGGTGGTCACCATCACTCCCGACGATGTGATAACGACCACGAGCGGGACGGCGACCGCCACTTCCGGGCAGATGGTTCAGGGAAGCGACGCTGCCGGCACATACTACACCCTGGATACGGGAGCTTCCGCCGTGGGAGATAAGGTGACCGTGTGGATAGCGCTCAACGAAGGGTATGAGCTGGACGAAGAAAATCGCTGCAGGGTAATCGTCAACGGAAGCTCGCTGTCCATAACGGACGCGACAAACGTGTTCGCCAGTCAGGAAGGATATACATATCAGATAAACGACCAGGCGGTTCACGAGCTTGAGTTGGGCACCGTCTCTGCCGATAGCGGTTCGGGAGACAGCGGCTCGGGCAGCAGCGGCCAGACCGGCTCGAACACGGTAATCGCGGTAGGAGATACCGCGGCCGTCGACGAGGAGAACCAGACCGTTCTCATAGATACGACCGCCGATACCGCAGATCAGGTTTCGGATGATGAGTTTACCGTAGAGGGTAACGACATAATAATCGACGCCTGCGGCGACACCTACGCCGGCAAGTATCTTAAGATAACCGGAAACGGGGCCTCGATTCGCGTAAACGGAACCGGCAGCTTCAAGGGAATCGTCCTTGGCGAAGGCACGTCGGTCAGCTTCTGGGGCAACGGATACAACGGAGATGACGACAACTGGGTATTCGCACAGTTCAACCTTACCGAGGGCTTTATGGGTGAGGGCTCATCGAATATGGCATCCTTCCTGGAGTTCAGGGACGACATCATCGTGAACGTGGGAACCTGGGGGAGCCCGGCCGATGCCGCGTTTAAGTACATAGAAGAAGTCGAGTTCAACAATTACGAGTTCCACAGCAGGTATACTGTAAATACGCATATTTACAGTACTACACCCTTCTACGGGGTAGGACAGGTGAATGTCCTCAGCGCGATTGTAGTAATCGAGAGAGACACCACACTGGTGGACAATTCCTGCATGAGCGAACCGGATGCCACGGTACAGGTTTTCCAGGAGGGCATCATTTCCTTTACGACATCGGATCTGGGCAACGCGTCCCTCTACAGCAAATATTATGACCACTATCCCGAGAACGGAAGGGCAGATTCGGAAGCCGTTGATAGCAACGGGCTCACAGGCGATTACATAGGATATGAGTCCGTGACCATTGATCCCTACACGGGATATACGAGCTGTGACTTCAACTATGAAGACTCGCTTTACACCCTGGTCTCCAACGATCCTATCCTCTATTCCGTGGCGTATGTCGTGGATGACTCTGAAAGCTATCCCAATGCCGACTGTGGCTCGGTTACCATGGACGGTTTCGAAAAGGGATACTACCTCGTCTATGATGAGGATAACGACGGCACGGAAGACAGGTTCGAGGCATGGATTGCCGCCGGTGAGACCGTCAATGTGACCATCCTTCCGGAGCCCGGCTACCAGTACATCAAGGGCACCCTTAACATAAACGGAGTCGCTATTGACCGGACCGTTCCGGGGAGCAATGTGGGAGCCTACAAGTTTACGATGCCCGCGAACGCAGGACACATGTGTGCGGACTTCGCAGCCACCGAGGATCTGACAGTGGTTTCGTCGGATGCGGGCGTGGAGGACGTCGCATTGGCGGACGTCCCGGACGGAGTCGTTTCGGCAGGAAACGCCGAGCTGGTGGTAGATGAGGCTGTGCCCACGAGCGCCGAGCAGAGCGCAATCCTGACGGCCGCCTCTGCGGACTCCTCCTCCGAGGCGACGTATCTCGACCTCACCTTCAACGAGTACGTGGTACAGAACTTCGATCCCACGGCCGAGAGCCAGGCCGCGTGGGAGACACAGCAGACGGACCTCAGCGACGAGGTGACCATCGAGGTGATAGCCGACAAGGGAGCGACCGACTACCAGGTGGTAAGGGTGCACGACGGAGCGGTAGAGGCGCTCGACGGAGTCACTTACGACCCGGAGAACGGAGTGGTTTCGTTTAAGACCGATAAATTCTCGACCTACGCATTGGTGGCCAAAAAGAGCAGTTCGTCCGGCACGACGGATACGACCAAAACCATTAATAAGGTAACTTATAAGGTTTCCGGAAGTTCAGCCGTTGTTACGGGCTTCGCCAACAGCGCGAAGAAGGTGGTAATAAAGGATAAGGTTACCATCGGCGGCAAGTCCTATAAGGTCACGGCGATTAAGGCTAAAGCGTTCGCCAAGGCGAAGAAGCTCACGAAGGTGACGATCGGCGCCAATGTGAAGACCATAGGAAAGAAGGCGTTCTTTAAGGCATCGAAGCTGAAGAAGGTGATTTTCAAGAACGCCAATAATCTAAAGAGCGTCGGCAAAAACGCGTTCAAGGGCATAAAGAAGAAGGCCTCGATTGTCGTGAAGATAAAGAGCAAGGCAGCCTATAAGAAGGCCGTTAAGAAGCTTAAGAAGGCCGGGGCAAAGAAGGCGAAATTCTCGTTTAAAAAGAAAAAGTAAATAAGTAAACCGAAGGGGGTCCGCGTCGCGGGCCCTCTTTCGGCGCATAGGGGGATATGGCGCGAAGAAACGTGCAGTAAGACAATTTCGGCCAATCTTGTTTTTACAACTATCTCCAAGTGTTGTATAATTCATGGAACAGCGGGCCGAAGAAGCGGCCGGAGAAAGAAAGGAAGACAGGCTATGGGATATTACTATGGTTTTGGATATTTAGATCCGACATACATACTGGTCATCATAGGCGCGATCATCTGCATGATTGCGTCGTCGCACGTGAACAGCACTTATAAGAAGTACGCGAGGATACGCTCCATGAGCGGAATGACCGGCGCGCAGGCGGCGGAGAGGATTCTCCGTTCCAACGGCATTACGGACGTGCAGGTGCGCCACGTCTCCGGAAACCTCACCGATCATTACGACCCGCGCAGCAAGACGGTAAACCTTTCGGACGCCGTCTACGACTCCACTTCGGTGGCGGCGCTGGGGGTGGCGGCGCATGAGACCGGGCACGTTATGCAGCACGCGAAGGGATACATCCCGCTCTCGATAAGGACGGCCCTCGTTCCCGTGGCTAACTTCGGGTCGTACGCGGCCTGGCCCATACTCATTCTCGGGCTGTTCATAAACTCGTCCACGGGCACATTGCTCATAAACATAGGAATACTCGTGTTCTCGGCCGCTGTGCTCTTTCAGCTGGTGACCCTCCCCGTGGAGTTCGACGCGTCCCGCAGGGCGCTTCGGATGCTGGAGAGAGAGGGAATCCTGGGAACTGACGAGCTCAGGAAGACCCGGAAGGTCCTGACTGCGGCGGCGCTGACGTACGTGGCTTCGGCCGCGGCGGCTATCCTCCAGCTTCTGAGGATAATCCTCATCTTCGGCGGGAGAAACAGAGATTGACAATCCACGGTGTTTTGTTCTATAATCGTGGGGCGTTCGACGTTTCGGGCGCGACAATTTAACACTTAAAGGCTGTGACGAAGACAGTAGGATGTGGGTGAAAGTCCCAGAGAGCCGGGGCAGGTGAGAGCCCGGTACGAGTAGACACATCGCGAAGATCACTTCCGAGCCGCGGTCCGAAAGGTTTATCCGAGTAGATGCCGACGTAAATTTCCCCGCGTCAGTGGGAGCATGCATGATGGTGCAGTGTAAAGGTGGTATAACGATAGTTTCACTCTCGTCCTTTGCGGACGGGAGTTTTTTACTTTACTGCACTCTAATAAGGAGGAAAACAATGTCAGAACTTTACCAGAAAGTCTCGACCGACATGAACTTCGTGGAGCGTGAGAAGGACGTCCTGAAGTTCTGGAAGGAGAAGAAGGTCTTCGAGGAGAGCATGAAGCGCAGGGAGGGATGCCCCACCTACACGTTTTATGACGGCCCGCCCACCGCAAACGGCAAGCCCCATATCGGACATGTGCTCACCCGTGTAATCAAGGACATGATTCCCAGATACCGTACCATGAAGGGATACTACGTTCCCCGTAAGGCCGGCTGGGACACCCACGGACTCCCCGTGGAGATCGAGGTGGAGAAGAAGCTCGGCCTCGACGGTAAGGAGCAGATAGAGGAGTACGGAATCGAGCCCTTCATCAAGGAGTGCAAGGAGTCCGTATGGAAATACAAGGAGATGTGGGAGAAGTTCTCCGATCAGGTCGGATTCTGGGCCGACATGGACGACCCCTACGTAACCTACGAGGACAACTTCATCGAGTCCGAGTGGTGGGCTTTAAAGCAGATCTGGGATAAGGACCTGCTCTACAAGGGATTTAAGGTCGTTCCCTACTGCCCGCGCTGCGGCACCCCGCTCTCCGCGCAGGAGGTGGCCCAGGGCTATAAGACCGTAAAGGAGCGCTCCGCCATCGTAAGGTTTAAGGTGAAGGACGAGGATGCGTACTTCCTGGCATGGACGACCACGCCCTGGACGCTTCCCTCGAACGTGGGACTTTGCGTGAATCCTTCCGAGACCTACGTGAGGGTCAAGGCGGCCGACGGCTACACCTATTACATGGCCAAGGAGCTTCTCGACACTGTACTCGGAAGTCTCGGCGATGAGGAGTCCGGTAAGGCTGCGTACGAAATCGAGGAGGAGTTCACCGGTAAGGACCTCGAGTACAAGGAGTACGAGCCCCTCTACGAATGCGCCGGAGAGGCAGCCGCGAAGACCCGCAAGAAGGGATTCTTCGTAATCTGCGACGACTACGTAACCATGTCCGACGGTACCGGTATCGTACATACCGCGCCGGCTTTCGGTGAGGACGATAACAGGGTCTGCACCAATTACGACATGCCCTTCATCCAGTTCGTCGATGAGGCCGGCAATATGACTCCCGACACGCCCTTCGCAGGCCTGTTCGTTAAGAAGGCCGATCCCGTGATTCTCGAGGAGCTCGAGAAGAGGGGACAGCTCTTCGAGGCGCCGAACTTCGAGCATGACTATCCTCATTGCTGGCGATGCGACACGCCGCTCATCTACTACGCGCGTTCCAGCTGGTTCGTGAAGATGACGAAAGTGCGCGACGAGCTGCTTAAGAACAACGACACCGTAAACTGGATTCCGCCCTCGATCGGCAAGGGCCGCTTCGGCGACTGGCTCGAGAACGTTCAGGACTGGGGAATCTCCAGAAACCGTTACTGGGGCACGCCCCTCAACATCTGGGAGTGCGAGGACTGCGGACACCAGATTTCTATCGGTTCCCGCGAGGAGCTTAAGGAGAAGAGCGGCAGGGATGATGCCCTTACCGTGGAGCTTCACCGCCCCTATATAGACGAGTTCGTTTGCAAGTGCCCCGAGTGCGGCAAGGATATGCACCGCGTGCCCGAAGTTATTGACTGCTGGTTCGACTCGGGTGCTATGCCTTTCGCTCAGCACCACTATCCCTTCGAGAACAAGGAGACCTTCGAGCAGCAGTTCCCGGCCGCCTTCATCTCCGAGGCCGTGGACCAGACCCGCGGATGGTTCTACTCGCTCATGGCAGAGGGAACCGTGCTCTTCGGCAAGTCGCCCTACGAGAACGTCATTGTCCTCGGACACGTGCAGGACGAAAACGGACAGAAGATGAGTAAGTCAAAGGGCAATGCCGTAGATCCCTTCGAGGCGCTGAACGAGTACGGAGCGGACGCCGTTCGCTGGTACTTCTACATAAATTCCGCTCCCTGGCTCCCCAACAAGTTCCATGGCGGCGCCGTGGTCGAGGGTCAGAGGAAGTTTATGGGCACCCTGTGGAACACCTACGCGTTCTACGTGCTCTACGCGAATATTGACAACTTCGATCCCACAAAGTACTCCATCGACATGGACAAGCTTCCCGTCATGGACAAGTGGCTGTTCTCCAAGCTCAACTCCTGCGTCAAGGAGGTGGATGCGGACCTCAGCGACTACAAGATTCCCGAGGCCGCACGCACGCTCCTCGAGTTCGTGGACGACATGAGTAACTGGTACGTGCGCCGTTGCCGCGGCAGATTCTGGGCCAAGGGAATGGAGCAGGATAAGATAAACGCATACATGACGCTCTACACCGCATTGGTTACCATATCCAAGGCGGCGGCCCCCATGATTCCGTTCATGGCGGAGGAGATTTATGTAAACCTCGTCGGAAGCGTGGATTCCTCCGCGCCCGAGTCGGTACACCTGTGCGACTACCCCGAGGCGGACGAGAGCGCCATAGACAAGGATCTCGAGGAGAAGATGAATGCCGTGCTGAACCTGGTAACGCTCGGAAGGGCTGCCAGAAACGAGGCGAACATAAAGAACCGCCAGCCGGTTGCGAAGATCTTCGTGAAGACTCCCGTGGAGCTCGACGAGTTC
>JAILAS010000105.1 GCA_024681495.1 Eubacterium sp.
GCACTTTCCTTCAGTGGCAAAGATGAGCCCAGGGGAATTACCGGGGACGATGAGGAAAGGGCGAACTATGATGTAGCCAGTAAGTCCTTGACTGACTTGAAGCATTACACTTCACAGGAGATGACAGAGGCGCTCACGTATTTTGAAAAATTTGCACCCGGAAATACAGACATGAACCGCATTGCGTATAACGCGATTGCCACATGCATGTATCATGGGTGGAGCTAGAGTACGAGACGAGAACGAGCGTTAGCGAAGTTCGAGTCCGTACGAAGCCTGTCCAGAGCTTAACGAATCAAGCACGAAGTGCGAAGATGAGTTTAGCGATTGGACGAGCTAGAGCACGAGGCGAGACCAAGCCGATTTATTAACGCTTTTTATTTAACAGTAAATATTATTTTCTTAGACACAGAAAGGAACAACACCATGGATAGAACACCTGTAATCGTAGCAATCGGACGTTCGGCTGTATGCCGTTCCAGAAAAGGATCTTTCGCAACCACTCACCCCATCGAGATCTGCAACCAGGTTTTGAGAGGCGTACTTGATCAGGTTCCCCAGCTTGACCACAACGACATCGACGATCTTGTACTTGGTTGTGCAGCACATACAAACCAGTGCTCACAGAACATGGCTCGTCTCGTTGTTCAGCGTGCTGAGCTTCCTGACACCGTTTGCGGTCAGACCATCAACCGTTTCTGCTCTTCAGGACTTCAGGCAATCGCTACCTCTATGAACGAGATCATCGCCGGACAGGCTGACGTAGTTATCGCAGGTGGTGTAGAGTCTATGTCATACTGCTATGGCGCTTATCCCGACGAGTATCGTGATGAGTGGCTCAACAACCACGACGTTGACGTTAAGGGTGAGGGTTCCGCATACATGGGTATGGGTATCACCGCTGAGAACGTTGCTAAGAAGTACGGCATCAACCGTGAGGATATGGAGAAGCTTGCTCTTCGTTCTCACACACGTGCAGCTATCGCCCGTAAGGACGGAAAGCTTGCTCCCTCAATCATCCCCGTAAAGGTAGTTAATCCTGCCGGCGAAGAGGAGATTGTAAAGGACGATCAGGGTATCCTTGCTGAGCTTGACGGAACAATGAAGACATCTCTTGAGAAGATGAGCGGTATGAAGACATGCTTCATCGACGAGGAGGACGGCGGACTTGTTACCGCAGCTACTTCTTCACAGACTTCCGATGCAGCTGCATTCGCAATCGTTATGACAATGGATAAGGCAAATGAGCTCGGCATCAAGCCCATCGCTAAGATGCTCGGCTATGCTGTAGAGGGTGTAGATCCCAAGTACATGGGTCTTGGACCTATCGAGGCTGTTCCCGTAGCTCTTAAGAGAGCAGGAATGACCATGGATCAGATTGACGAGGTAGAGCTTAACGAGGCATTCGCTTCTCAGGCTATCGCCTGCATGCAGGATCTTGGACTTGAGGCCGGCCTTGATGACGATCTTGATCCCGCAAAGGATAAGGATAAGGACATCGTGGTTAACCCCTACGGAAACGCTATGGCTCTCGGACATCCCATGGGTGCTACCGGTATCTTCCTTACCTGCAAGATGCTCGACTGGCTTCGTGAGAACGACAAGAAGTACGGTATCGTAACCATGTGTATCGGTGGCGGTATGGGTGCTGCCGGCGTATTTGAGCGTCTCATTTAATCGTATTAACTGCTGAGAAATATACTGTAACTGATGAGAGTTTACTCTCGTTCAGTTACAGTTATTTCACTATTTTCAATTTTCGGAGGTAAAACAATGAACGTAAGTGATATCAAGAACGTTGCCGGCATCGGCGGCGGTGTTATCGGTGGTTCATGGGCAGTTCTCTTCGCAATGAAGGGACTTAAGGTAAAGCTCTATGACATCAACGACGATTGCATTGCAAATGATAAGAAGACCATCGAGGGAAACCTTGACTTCCTCGCTGCTAACGGAGCTATCAAGGATCGTGCTTCCGTAGAGGCTAACATCTCCTTTACCACCAGCATGGAAGAGGCCGTTAAGGACGCTCAGTTTATCCAGGAGTCAGGCCCCGAGCGCATCAACATCAAGCAGGACATGCTCGCTCAGATTGAGGCTGCTGCTCCCGCTGATGCCATCATCGCATCTTCCGCATCGGGCCTTCCCATCGGACAGATTGCTGAGAACGCTACTCACCCCGAGAGAATCATCGGTGGACATCCCTATAATCCGCCTCACCTCATTCCTCTCGTTGAGCTTACCAAGAACCCGAACACCACTGAGGAGAACGTTCAGCTCGCTAAGGAGTTCTACGAGTCCCTTGGCAAGGAGGCTATCATCCTTCGCAAGGATTGCCCCGGATACATCTGCAACAGACTTCAGCTGGCTGTATTCCGTGAGATGATCGATCTCGTAGAGCGCGGCGTATGCTCCGTTGAGGATGCTGATAAGGCCCTTACTTTCGGCCCCGGAATCCGTTGGGCTATCTTCGGCCACAACATGATCATGCAGCTCGGCAACAAGGACGGAATCAGCGGAATGATCGACATGCTCGGCGGCGGTTTCAACCTCTGTGCAGACATCGCAGCATGGGATACCATCCCCGCAGATTACGGCAAGCTCGCTCAGGAGCAGGTTGACGAGATGATGAAGAACTACTCCGATGAGATCGGTCACGACAACGCGGCTATCGCTCAGTATCGTGATAAGATGCTTATCGATATCCTTAAGCTTCACGGCAAGTTCTAATACTGCCTGTGACGGTGACTCGAGCTTTTTTAAAAACGCTTGAATTATGTTACAATAAACCCCGGGATGTATTTCCCGGGGTTTTATACTGGATTATTACCTCCGTGTTTTGCGGAGAAGCACCTGATAGGGGAGTGTTGAGATGATTTCAAAGTTTTCAACCAAAGAAGAGATAATTTCAAAGTTTCATGACGGGCAGACCATTATGACAGGTGGTTTTGCCTATCACGGGTGTCCTAACCGTCTCCTGGACCTTCTGGCCGAGAGCGGAGCCAGGCATCTGACCAATATCGCCCTGGATGCGAGCGCGGAGCCGCTCATGCACATGGGCCTTTTCGATAAGATAATAATCGCTCACGCGGGTTCCTATCCCAGGAATTTGGAGCTTATGGCCTCCGGCAAGTTCGAGGTGGAGTTCTGTCCCATGGGAACCATCGTGGAGCGTATGCATGCGGCCGGCGTCGGCCTGGGAGGCATCCTGGTAAAGGCCGGCCTGGGCACCGAGGCCGAGGTGGGAAAAAAGGTCGTAGAGGTGGACGGAGAGAAGTATATCTTCGAGAAGCCGCTGCATGCCGATATTTCCCTGGTCAGGGCCGGTTCCACTGACTATTACGGAAACCTTACCTATAAGGGGACGGCTCGCAATTCGAATCCCCTGGTGGCTATGGCCGGAGACTTCACCATTGTCGAGGCAGATGAGTTCAGGGATCTCGATGCGATTCCCCCCGAGTATATCCATACGCCGGGAGTATTTGTTGATATGATATACGATCACGATGGATTGGGGGAGAGATAAGATGGACAGAAACGCGGGAAGACAGCTTATAGCTAAGAAGATAGCGTCGTGGTTTCACGACGGACACGTTATAAACCTCGGGGTGGGAATACCCGTCCTGGTGGGTGACTACATATCCGACAATGTGGTTATCCAGGCGGAGGACGGCATCCTTGGGGCCGGTGAGATTATCGGCGGCATGAACAAGGACGACATCTATTTCGATGCGGCCGGAAACAAGGTCAAGCTCATGCCCGGAGCGTGCGTATTCGACATGTCTACGTCCTTCGGAATGATCCGCAAGGGAAGGCTTCATGCAACCGTTTTGGGCTGCTTCGAGGTGTCCCAGTACGGAGATCTGGCCAATTGGGCCCGACCCGGGTCTCATCCCGGAATGGGAGGAGCCATGGATCTGGTGAGCGGAATCGACAACATAATAGTGGCCACGGATCATTGCACCAAGTCCGGAGAGCCGAAGATTCTCGAGGAGTGCACTATGCCTCTTACCGGCGTGAAATGCGTTAAGACGATCGTCACCGAGCTCTGCGTGTTCACGGTTTCCAAGGATGACGGACTTACTCTGGTGGAGTATATGCCCGGCGTCACTGTGGATGAAATCCGCGCCAGGACCGGTGCGCCCTTTGCCGTGGCAGACGACCTTAAGCCCATGTTCGAGTAATAATAATCATCAATCATCGCCCTCTTCAGCATCGTCCTCGTTTTCGTAGGAGCGGAAGGGGGCGTCTTTTTCGGGGTAGCGTTTGGGTTTGAGTGTGAGCCCCATCTGCTGACACTCGTAGTTTAGCTCTTTTATGAGCGATACGGTTACCAGAAGTATGAATATCGCAAACGGGAAAGCTGCGATTATGAGGACGTTTTGCAAAACATCCAGACCTCCGGCGCGCAGAAGCACTGCGGCAATGGCGGACACCAGGATTCCCCATACCACCTTTATCTTATTGTTAGGATGCATGTTACCGCCTTCAGATTGCATGGCTAAAACGAAGGTGGCCGAGTCTGCCGACGTGATAAAAAAGGAGAAAATCAGCACCAGTGCCACGATTGACAGTATTTCCGACAATGGATACTGTTCAAAAGCCGCAAACAGGAGCTGCTCCAAAGGCTTTTCGGCGAGGGTGGGATCCGTGGAGAGAGCGTCAGTGGAAAGCACTCCGAATATGGAAAACCAAAGGAACGAGAAAACCGAAGGTACAAGCAGCACATAGGCGATAAACTCACGTATCGTGCGTCCCTTGGATATTCTGGCGATGAACACGCCGACGAAAGGTGACCACGCCAGCCACCATGCCCAGTAAAAAATCGTCCAGCTGTTGATCCATTCCTGCTGGGCGGCGTCTCCTGCACCTGTGAGGGTACTTATTCTAAGCAAATCCTGCAAATACAGTCCCAGTGACTCTGTGAATGTATTCATCATCTTTACGCCCGATCCGATAATCAGCGTGACAATCATAAGCGCCACGGCAAGAATCATATTTAAGTTGGATAGGTTTTTTACCCCCTTGTCGAGTCCGGAGAGGGCGGAAGCCATGAAGAGTACTGTGGCTATGACAATTATAATCAGTTGGACGTTGAAGGTCTGAGGGATATTGAAGAGCTGATTCAGACCTCCGTTAATTTGAATAGCGCCCGATCCCAGGCTGGTGGCCACACCGATTACAGTGGCGAAGATCGTAAGACTATCGAGAATTTTTCCTAATCGTCCGTTTGACGCTTCGCCCATGAGGGGTTTAAGAGTGGCTGACAGAAGAGTGGATTCCTTTTTTCGAAACAGGAAATATGCGATGGCCAGACCTACAATGGAGTAAATGGCCCAGGCGTGTATGCCATAGTGGAAGAAAGAGTATTTAAAAGCGTCACGAAGCGCTGCCTGACTGTATAACTCAGCTTCGGGAGCCTGCACCGCATAGTGCGACAATGGCTCGGCTGCACCGTAGAAGACCAGTCCAATTCCCATACCGGCCGAAAAAAGCATTGCAATCCACGATAGTGTACCGTACTCGGGGGTAGAACCCGGATCTCCGAGCCGAATCTTACCGGCCGGGCTTAGCATTAGAACCAGGCACACTCCAACCAGTAGAAGTACCAGCAAGAGATAAAACCAGCCACAGTTATAGCTGAGTGAATCCCGGATTTTCTCTGTAAAAGATTCTATTTTGGTTGAAAAAACGATTGACGCAATTACCAGCAGAATTATCGCTATAAGGCCAATCCAAAACGACAGGGTTACGTCAGACTTTGCGTTTCTTTCCTTCG